>JAKALH010000088.1:0-5863 GCA_021813225.1 Chloroflexota bacterium | reverse complement strand
CCTGGGTAATCTCGCGGCAGGCCTCGATGCCGCTAATGCCGTTCAGGCGGACATCCATCACCACGATTTCCGGGCGGTGCAGCAGGGCCTTGCGGACGGCTTCCTGGCCGCTGGCGGCTTCATCGACTACTTCAAAGTCCGGGTGACGGCTTAACAGGGCGCGCAAACCGACGCGCACCACCTCATGATCATCCACCAGTATTAATCTGATCTTCGACATCTTTGATTTCAAGTGTGACGACTGTACCTTTACCAGCCACGCCTGCAACATCAAGCGAACCGCCCAGCAACTGTGCGCGCTCGCGCATGTTCCTCAACCCATGACCGACCAGGCCGCGTTCGGGCACCACGCCTCTGCCATTATCGCAAATCCGCAGACAGATCGCCCGCCCGGAGGTCTCGCATCCATCATAACGCAACTCGACGGAAACCTGCGTGGCGCCGGAATGGCGCACGGTGTTGCTGAGCGCCTCGCGCACGATCTGGTAGACGTGCTGGCGCTGGTCGGGGCGCAACGTATAGTGCGGTCTGCCTTCGGATATCCAGCGGATCTCCAAGCCGGTACGGTTGCGAAACTCACTCACGATCAGGATCAGGCCGCGCGCCAGGTCTTCATCGGCGCTGGACGTGCGCAGATCGTAGATGAAATTGCGGATGCCCTGAATGGTTTTGTTCAACGCGGTCATCGTCTGATCCAGTTCGACGCGCGCGTTCCCCAGCAACTCGCCGTCTTTCAGCGCGAGGTTCTGCGACAGGCTGACTTCATCGACGGAGCGGCGCACCCCGTCCAGCGTCAGACCGGCGGCATAGATGGATTGAATCGTTCCATCGTGCAGGTCGCGGCTGATGCGCTCGCGCTCCTCCCGCAGCGACTGCTCGCGCTCCAGCGCCTGCGCCACGCGGTCAGCTTCAATGCGGAAGACCTCAAGCGCGCGCAGGAAGTAGAAGGTAATGACGGCGCCGGCAATGGCCCGCAAAATGCCCGCCGGCAGGCCTATGGCGTTGTAAACCGTCTGGCTGTTGACGAGGTTGGCCGGGAACAGTTGCAGCGGCGGCACCAGCAGCCCCTCCACCAGCGCATACAGCACGAAACCGAAACCGGCGATGCGCAGCACCGAGACGATACGATCGATATTCAATGGCCCGACCAGGTGGCCGGCCTGCTGGCGCAGACCATAGGCCACGAGCAGGGCGGCGGGAAAACAGATGACATAGCGCAGCACAGCTTCGGTCGTCGCGTTGCGCGATGGGTCGGGCGCCGACAGCGCCAGCATCAACAGGCTGACGATGACAAAGCCGGCTGGCGGCGCGTACAGAGTTACGCGAGGCGGCACGATCGGCTCGTTAAGCTTGAGTCCAAAGCCCAGCAACGCCATGTAGGTGGCCAGATAAACCAGCAACTGCATGAACCGTAGGTCCTGGATGGCTTGAGTTGAGAGCAGCGACATCTGGATGGGGATGAAGCTGTTGCCCCAGGTAGCCACTGCCTCCAGCAGGCCAAAAGCGGCCAGCCACGGCAGCGCACGCGCCAGTCCCAGTTTGCTGGGCTGGCGCCACTGCAGCGCCATCGTGACGCCCAGGATCAAAAAAACCTGGCCGTGCACGAATTGCACGATCACATCATTGACAGCGAAAAACGCCTTTAACTGGTCTATCATCTCAAGCTACATCAGGCGGCGCGGGAGACATAATGCCCGGTTGGGTGCAGACAACGTACCCGGAACGTATAATTGTGGCCGTGATCACCACCGCCGAATTTCTGCGCATCGTTGCCATCCTCTTAACGCTGCCGGCGGCTTTTTTCTTCCTGCGCGCCCTGGCTCGAGCCAGGCTGTCGCGCACAGCCACGTACTATGCCAGCAGGCGCGAGGCGGCCCATGCATCCAATCGTGACCTGGGCCACTTTGCTGCAATCGCAGTCATCGCCACAGTCCTGGGTGTGTTAAGTTTCATCTGGCCATCGGAAGTCCCCGTACGCCCGTCGGAACAACCGGTTATCATCATACAGCCCGCCTCCACGCCCAGTGCCATGCCCAAAGTGTATATCGTACCAACATCAACGCCGGTGAAGCCTGCCGTACAGCCGACTGTGCCGCACACAAGTGTGCCGCACACACCCACTCCGCCGACAACGCCCATCCGGCTGATCACTGCCACACAGCGGGTTGCCGCCGACACGAGCGGCAGACATCTCACGTTGACGGCCATCAGCAGCGCCGTCAGCCCAACCGGCCAGCCGATCAACCCTACGACCGAATTCAGCAAGGGCGTGCCAACGGTCTATGTCTTCTACAAGTACCGCGATGTGGCGCAGGGCACTCTGGTGCGCGAGACCTGGCTGCGCGACGGCAGCAGCGTATACTTTGACTCGTCAACCTGGTCGCGTCCGGGCATGGGCGACACCTATCTATCGTGGGCGCCTAAAAATGGATTCGATGCGGGGTTGTACGAGGTGCGCGTGGTGTTGGGGGATATCAAGCAGTTCTCCGCCAATTTCGTAGTGCGCTGATACCGCGCGGCTGATCTTCAGGGGGTGGGCGACCGGATGTGATGATCGATCGGCAACGCGTAATCCAGATGGCAGTGGAACTCGGTTTTGACCTGGTGGGCTGTGCGCCTGCCGGACCGACACCGGGCGCTCAGGCATTTGTCGATTGGCTGGCTTCCGACTACGGCGGCGAGATGCAGTACCTGCACCGAGACCCTGCGAAACGGCTTGACCCACGCAATGTATTGCCCGCCGCGCGCAGCGTCGTCGTCGTGGGCGTCAGCTATGACACGCAGGCGGTGCCGCGCGAAGTGCTGGTCGATCCCTCGCGCGGCCGCATCGCGCGTTATGCCTGGGGCCGCGACTATCACGACCTCATCACGCCGCCCCTGCGGACGCTGGGTGAGCGCCTGGCGCGGGAATCGCGCGCCTATGTCGATACCGGGCCGCTGCTGGAGCGTGCCTGGGCCGAGCGCTGCGGCCTGGGCTTCATTGGGCGGAATACATGCCTGATCCATCGCACGCGCGGCTCGTATCTATTCCTGGGCGCGGTGCTGCTGGCGGAAGAAATTACGGATCTGCCGGAGGCAAGCGAGGAACCAGGTCACGCCGTGGGATATACCGGTCACCGAACCCCAGCCGGTTGCGGGCAATGCCGGCGCTGTCTGGACGCCTGCCCTACCCGCGCGTTTGCCGCAGCCGGTGTACTGGATGCGCGACGATGCATCTCTTACCTCACGATAGAACTGAAAGGAGCGATTCCGGTTGAGTTGCGGCCGATGATGGGCAATTGGGTCTTCGGCTGCGACGTGTGCCAGGATGTATGCCCGTATGTGCGGCGGTTCAGCAGGCCGACGCGCGAGCGGGCATTTTATCCGCCGGATGCCGAACGTGCTGCGCCATTGCTGCTGGACCTGCTGGCCCTGGACCGCTGCACATTCAATGCCCGCTACAAAGGCACACCTCTGCTGCGCGCCAGGCGGCGCGGCATCGTGCGCAATGCCTGTATCGCAGCGGGCAACTGGGGCAGCCCCGCAGCGTTGCCGACGCTGGAGCGCCTGTTGCTGGACGAAGAACCGCTGGTCCGCGAACACGCCGCCTGGGCCATTTCACGCATCAAGAGTCACACATGATCAATACCGCCGTCAGCCGTTTCGGGAAATGGGTCGCACGCGCAGCCGGCTGCGCCGTGCTGTGTATCAGCGCTGCATTTGCCGGCGCGCCGGCTGCGCAATCGCGCAGCGCGCCGCAGGTATCCGCAACACAGACCGGTGGTGCGGTGCTGTCGCCGGCGTTGCAGCAGGCATTGGCCAGCGCCGACCCTGCAACGCGATTGCGTGTGATCGTGCGCTTTACGCAGCAGGCCGACCTGGCGCAGGCCAGCCAGATCAGAGGGCCGGTGAATCCCGCGGCACGTGCGACACAGCGGCGCACACAGATCGTTAACGCATTGCGCGCGACAGCAACGGACTCGCTGCAACTGTTCAACGCATTCCTGTCCCAACCGGGTATTGCCGGCCAGGCGAGCCTGGTTCAGGCATTATGGATATTCAACGGTGTGGTGCTGAACGCCACCCCGGCAGCGATTCGTGCCGTCAGCGCACGGGCCGATGTCGCCGCGGTATCCCTCGACGAATGGCGCAAGTGGATCGACGACACCGGCATGACGCCGCTCAGTCCGGCAACCTCGCCGCTCAGCCGGTCGCTGCAGTTGGCGCCGCAGTTGACCAGCGCCGCTATATCGGTCACGTGGGGCGTCACCCGCATACGCGCCGACCGGGTGTGGTCCAGCCTGGGCATCAGCGGCACGGGCGTCACCGTCGCCAATATCGACTCCGGCGTCGACTGGCAGCATCCCGCCCTGCAGATGAGTTATCGCGGCTGGCGCGGTGCGCTGCCCGCCGATCACCTGCACAACTGGTTCGACGCCACCGGCATCGGCGCCGCTTACCCCACAGACCTGAACGGCCACGGCACGCACACGATGGGCACCATCGTCGGCAGCGGCGGCATCGGCGTCGCGCCGGGCGCAAAGTGGATGGCGGCGCGCGCGCTGGATGCGCAGGGATTCGGCTACAGCAGTTGGCTGCACGCCGCGTTCCAGTTCATGCTGGCGCCCGGCGGCAACCCGGCCTACGCGCCGGATATCGTCAGCAACTCGTGGGGCGATAACAACGGCTATAACACCGAGTTCATGGCCGATATCGACGCGCTGCACAGCGCGGGGATATTCGTGCTGTTTTCCAACGGAAATGCCGGCCCCGGCCCCGGCACGGTCGGTTCGCCAGCCAGCCTGCCCGACGCTATCGGCGTCGGCGCAACCGACCCGGACGACGAAGTGGCCTACTTTTCCAGCCGCGGGCCGTCGCCGTTCGGCGTAACGCGACCGACGATCAGCGCGCCGGGGCTGAACGTGCTGTCCAGTTACCCGGGCGGGACATATGCGATTGCCAGCGGCACCTCAATGGCGACGCCGCACGTCGCCGGCGCCGCGGCGCTGCTCTTGAGCGCCAATCCTTCTCTCAGCATCACCAGCACCCTGTACGCGCTGACCAGCACCGCAACCGCTCTCACTTCGACGGTGCCCGACAACAACTCGGGTTGGGGGCGCATCGATGCGTACAAAGCCGTGCTGTCCGTCATTAACACCGGCGTCATCCGGGGGATGGTCTTATACAGCGGCATGCCCGTCAGCGACGCGCTGGTGACGGCATCGAATGGCGCGCAGGCGGTCACGGCGTTAAGCGGGCCGGACGGGAGTTACACCATGGCCGCAGTGCCGGGCGTCTATACCGCGACGGCAACCGCCTTCGGTTTCGGCAGCGCCACGGCATCGCCGCAACTGGTCATATCCGGCAGCGAGACGGTTTTCAATTTCACGCTCACCCGTTTGCCATATGGGGTGGTCAGCGGCGCCGTATATGCCGCCGGCACCGGCGCGCCGCTGACCGCGACACTGGTCAGCGCGCTGGGCACGCCGCGCGCTTCACGGGCAGACATGGGCAGCCCGCCGTCGTACTATCTGAGCCTGCCGACCGGCGTGTATACCATCGAAGCGCGCCTGCTGGGTTACAGCGTGCAGACGCGCACCGTCGCCATCAGCGACGGCATCGCCATCGATCTCAGCTTCTACCTGACGCCCACGCAGCGCATCGCTTTTGTGGATACCGGGGCGTGGTATTACGGCAGCGCCGCACCATATTACCGCGCCGCGCTGGATGCGCTGGCGCTGCCCTACGACGAGTACCGCATCAAGCACGTGCCCGGGGATGTCCCCAGCAGCACACAGTTGTTGAACTACGACACCATCATCTGGTCGGCGCCGTCTGATTCGCCGGCGTTTGTCGGCGCCGGGACGACAATTTCCACACTGCT
>JAKALH010000087.1 GCA_021813225.1 Chloroflexota bacterium | reverse complement strand
TTAAGCCTTCCCACTGCCCCATGTTCAAGTCGATCAAACCATAAAAGGAATGCACGGGCAGGTTGATATGCCCCCCGATCACAACCGCCGTTTGCATAGTGCGAGCGAGAGGGCTGCTATATATCGCTGCCGCATCGGACTGCCATTCCTGCTTAATGCGCCAGCCGGTGGCCTCTGCCTGGGCGAACCCCGTTTCATTCAGCGGGACATCGACCCGGCCGCGATAATGCTCCACCCGGTTCCAATCGGTCTGTCCGTGCCGCACCAGAATAATACGGGTCATACAACTATGCTCCTTTCATGGCCTCAGAAGTCGTCGGGGCGCTCTGCGTATGCGGAACTGCGCGCACCCGTTCCCAGGCGGCGCGAATCAAGACGAGTTCCTCATTCGTGTCCGGCGCCTGTCCATAGTGGGCTGCCACATAAGCATCGGTAATCAGACGCACATCGGCGTCGACACCCGGGAATGCGCTGAATAAGGACGGGATATAGTTGTAGGGGGTTTGCGCGGGTTGTCGCGTATATCCGCGTTTTGCGGCTTCGCGAATCATGCGAGCATACACGCGTCGGATAGTGATGCCGGCCAGCCATTGACGCCATCCCAGCGTGTCGGCAGGCGGTTTCTGCGCCGGCGGCAGTTCGGCATCATCCCTCTCGTGGGTATCTTCTTCATCGGTATCTCCGCGCAGGATGACCGGCTGATGGCGGACTCGTGCGGTTGTGTAAACCATGATGAGCATCATGGTAAACAACGCTACCAGCACGATCGCAAAGATCACACCGTTGCTGATAACCAGCGAGCTGGCAGCGGTCGTGGTTTGCTCCGCCAATGGCGGGCGCAGCGCGTTCAAGTTGGGCATTGTGACAGGTGTTGATTCGGGGCGGTTGAAGAGAGATCCTATTATCCTGAGGAAGAAATCCAGGAACAGACCCAGCAGAAACGCCAACGGCAGCACAATCGCCGTGACAAACAACATCAGCGCGCGGGAGAGGATGTCGGGTGTGAAAATCGCCATGACTCCCAGCGCAGCCAGCACAGCCAGGCCTGCGCTCAGCAGCACCCAACGCCACCAGCGCCGGGTCATGGGGACATGCCGGCCGACATCGGTCTGTTCCACCCGTTCCAGATAGCTCAACGGCAAAGCCAGCAGACCGCTGCACAGGAAGGGCAGCAGAAAGGTTAACCAGTCATAGGCAGGAACCAGGAGAGTCACAATGACAAAGGAGCTGAACAGCACCAGCCCGTTGCGCAGGCGCGCTTGAGCTTCCAGCGGCATCAACTCGCACTCGCCCAGCACTCTGCCGCGCCACCATACGAGTGTTGCGGCAGTGAACTGTATAACGATGGTCAGCGCGCTGATGGCTGCCGACCCCTCCCGGGCGACTTTCAAAAACATGAAGGCGACCATCAGCCCTGTCAGCCACAGCGCCAGAACAGCCCGTTGCAGCACCAGGCCGGTCTCGCGTGCGGCCAGGGCGCGATTTACGCCCATGATGGCGCTGAGCATCAACCATGTCAGCCCCAGCGTCACAATGTGGTTCAACGGCTGCAGGGGGGTGGGCAGCGCCGCCAGGACCGGCGCGACGAAACTGGCCTCCGTCAGCGTAAATAGCATTGCGAGTGTTACCCGCCGCGCGTTCATTCACCTTCTTCTCCCGGCTCATCCGTGACACGCATCGCCGGCGACGGCGGCACGTGATAGGCTTGAAACGGCAACTCGTTCAACCCTGGCGCGGTCCGGTCCACGCATATCAACACAATGCGCTTGCCCCTCTCATGAAGCTGACGCAGCGCGATCTCGATTTCTGGCGTGAGCAACGGCGTGACGATGACCTGTGTCGCGCCAAGCGGCATACCGTATTGCTCATCCAAAATGAACTGTTCAAAGGGGAACATCGTATAAGGTCCGATAACCGCCAGGCTTTCCAGAGTGTTCATCAGCTGATCGGGCGAGCGTATCGGCCGCAGGCGCACGCCTCTGGGCGCATCGGGCATATTGCCATTGGCCAAAAGGCCGATGACTGCGCCTGCATTGTTCGCCCACGTGGCGATGCTGGCCGTCACGGACACAGCCGTTTCAAAGCGTTCGACATCGGTGCCGCGCCATGCCTCATGGAACGTCGTGACGTTGAGGAAGAGAATGACGGTCGGATCGCTGGTGTACTCCAGCACGCGCGTCTGCAGCGAGCCACGGTGAGCGGTGGCCTTCCAATGGATTTTTCGGAATGAGTCGCCATACTCATAATCCCGCGCGCCGATGATCCGCACAGGATCATCAATCAGCCCGCGCATTGCCTGCAGCGCCCCATACGGCTCGCGTGTGGGGATGCCCAACTCCTCCAATGGGAAGATGCGCGGGTACACGATCAGCGTATCGTGCAGTTCTGCAATGCCGTCCACCTCGAACATGCCCAGCAAATCGGCAGCGCGCATTTCGACATCGCCAAAAACATAGTAACCGCGCCGCGCAGGTTGCAGGGTGACGCGCCGGCTCGCTTGCTCCCCCGGCAGCAAAGCCATCAGATGTGAAAAACTCAGCCGTCCGCCGGCCCTGAATGCAATCGTATCGTCGTCAGTTGTCTTGCAGAATCCCCGCGGGGCGCTGTCGTAGATATATAGCGATATAAGTGGCAGGCGGCCGTGATTGTTCGCCGTGCAGGAAATGGTGAGTGTCTCGCCCAGGAACAGACGTGTCTCATTGAATCGCCGCCTGTATCCCACGCCCCGCAGCGCCACGCGTCGCAGTAGATGACTGATCAAGACCAACGTGCCGCTTAACATCACCATCCCGATCAGCGCAGGTGACCGGGTGAGTGCGCCAATCAGCCCGGCAATCATCAGCAGATTCAGCCAGCGCTCGTCAAACATAGCCTTCCGAATAGCCTCTTATGTCGCCTGCTGCTTGCGCGAGCGCAGCGCGGCGGAAATGACTACCGCCCCGGCGGCGGTCAAGACCATGCTGTAGGCGAATGCGACGGCAGGTGAAAAAACCGTCCACAACGCGCCGGCCGCCAGGCTGGCGACGAAATCACCCAGACCGTTCACCGCCGCCAATGCGCCAAAACCTGTGCTGCGCAACTCGACCGGCACAAGGTCGGTGGCAATGGCGCGCTCAAGCGGTTGCTGCGATGCGTATACCGTCCCTGCCATCGCGAATACCACCGCAAGCAGAGGAATGGATGGTGAAATTCCGATCAGCAACACGTTATAGACGACGCCCAGGACATACGCTCCTACCAACAACCTGGCTTTGCCGTAGCGGTCGGCCAATGCGCCAACCGGGTATGAGCCGGCGGCATACAGAATATTGTGCAGGGTGTACAGTTCAATGGCGAGAGTGCCGGCATCCTGAGGGTGTCCTGGCGTCAACGCCTGCACGGCGTACAGGATCAATAAAGTGTTGGAGTAGTCGCCCGAACCAAACACGAAGACACCCAGCAGGTAGCGCCGGAAGGGGGCCGGCAGCGCGCGCAGTGAACTCAGGAATGTCCCGTCGCCTGATGTCGGGTGGGCGGTCTCCTTGACCAGCAACAGGATGGACAACGCCGCCAGCAATCCGGGAATGGCCGCCAGCCAAAACGCAATCTTATAGGCGCCCACGCTCGTATCCTGCGCTGTCAACGCTGCGATAATCGCGAGTGCCAGGACCGGCCCAAGGATGGCGCCTAAAGTATCAGCCGCCTCGTCCAGGCCGAACGCGCGCCCGCGCACTTGCGCCGGCACGGAGTCGCTCAGCAGCGCATCGTGCAACGGCGAGCGCAAACCGCGACCCATCCAGCCGACCGCGCGCACAAACAGCGCCCAGGGCCAGAAGCTGAAAATCCCGTATAAGCCCGTGGTCAAACCGGTGAGCGCATAGCCGAACGCGGCCAAAGGTCGCCGGCGCTCGACGCGATCGCCCAACCAGCCGCCGAATAACTTGGCGAAACTCGACAGGCCATCCGACACGGCCTCGATTGCGCCCAGCGCAACCGGCGGGGCGCCGATGGCGGTGAGAAAGAGCGGCAGTATGGCGGTGCCGGCTTCATGGCCGAAGTCGGACAGAAAGCGGTTGATGCCCAGCCCAATAACGTTCCGGTTAATCCAGTTTCCCCGTCGCTCAGTTGGCATAGCACTCATGTTGAATTTCCTCTCTGGTGCCTATGTTTATCACCGCCCATTGGCAGCGCCAGCAGATCCCGGGCCAGGCGCTGTACCATCGGCAATCTGTGCGATGCAAGCTGCTCTAGAAGCTTCTGGCTGGATGGATCGCCTATCTGTGCCAGTGCCCAGGCAATCTCACGCAGGACGAATATATTCTCCTCAGAGCCCAACACAGCTTGAAACACCGGTACTGCAGCAGCGCTACGCAATTGACCCAGCAACTGAATCGCCAGCAGCCGGATATCCTGAACCGGATGCCTGACTGCGCAGAGCAGCTTCTGCTCGTATGGCAACTGTTCATATGCGGAGAGGTCATATCCGCAATTCGGACATACGTCGACTTGACCATCAGTTTCGTGCCAGCAGTCGGGACAGAAATACGTGAGTTTCATGTGCCTGTGCCGTTGTTCTATCTGTGCTCGCTCAAGATCTGCATCATGGTCTGGGTGCGTTCGATCAGGCGGTTCAGCGCCGGCATGAGGGCAGGCGCCAGGTCCGGCGACACTTCGCCGTAGCGTGACAGCTTGTCGACGCTGATGTCGCACAGGTTGCTCCACAGCACCGCCATCTGCGCCAGCTGCACAGCCGTGTTCGCTTGCGCGGCGCGCGCCAGGTCGAGATTTCGAACCAGCAGGGCGACATCCTGCAGGGCAAGTTCGCTTTCCTGCTCGATGCGGGCCAACCCCTCGGATGGGATCGAAGGCTGGTATTCATACAGCATGCCCCGCTCGCGAGTCGTGAGGTCCTCCGACACATGCCGAAGCACGACTTCCAGCTCGCGCAGTGCGATACTGACCGAGTTGCGCTGCGGCTGATTCAGAAGGTCGCCGGTTGGGGGTGCTGCCGTCATGATTTAACCCATCGATCTGTCTATTCCGAATGCCCCCGCTTCTCCAGCCAATGCGCGCAAGGCGCGTTGCCAACTGTCGCTCTCTGCTCCCATCGGCTCGCGCATGCGCCGGTAATCATTCTTGTCGATAAATTCCTGCAACTGAGCACTGAGCCGGCCCCAGATGTCCCGCTGGATATCGATGAGCACATCCATGCCGGCGAATCGACGCTCCTGCCTCAAGGCCGCTCTGAAGTGATTGAGGCACAGCCCGTAAGACGCGCGCAAGGCTGCCAGAAGGCGCTCATCGCCGAGATACCGCGTGAGTGTCCCAAGAGTACGCCGCTCGGTATCATCCGCCAGCCGGCATGCCAGGCAAGGCTCGGTGGGTTCCAACGTGTCGGCCAGGCGCAGCCGTTCCTGCTGTGATGGCGCGCCCGGCACATGTCCCAGCCGAGAAGGCGGTAGCGGCTTCACAGCACTCAGTGTTTCATCAAGCGCCGCGCGATACAAAATCGCTATGCCCAATGCATTTCCAGTCATGCGGCTCATCTGCCAGGCGTGTGTATTGCACAGGCCGCGCCGCGCGCGCACGGCGCGCTGAGTTTCAGCTTCGTTGACCCGCTCATACAACAGTGAGTCCAGCAGCCGCTCAACACCGTTTAGAAGAAGGCGGCACAGCGGGCAACCGGGGCTGGCGCAGGCGTCCAGCAGGCTGTAGTAGTCGATAGGATACTCTGAAGCCATCCCTACGCTCCGCCGTTGATGATCGAGCGCAGCATATCGTGGCGGTCCACCATGCCCAGCAGGCGGTTTTCGCTGTCCACGACGACCAGCCGTTTCACGCGGTGCTCGATCATGTTCTGAATCAGGTCGATGGGGCGCGCGTCTTCACGCACCGTATAGACGGTGGTGGACATGAGATCGTCGGCGGTGATCTCGTCGCGCAGCTCGACATCGACACGGGTATCGCCGGCCAGCCAGCGCTGCACGGCGGTTTTCACCTCGTTATCGTTCAGGCTGCTGATGCGGTCGAGCAAATCCGCATCGAAGACGATTCCCAGCACGCGCCTTTCATCATCCACCACCACGACACGGCGCAACGGGTCGCTCACCAGACGTTCCAGCACGGTTGCGAACGAGTCTCCGGGCAGGGCGGTCGCCACTGTCGCGTGCATCCACCCGCCCACTCGCGAGGTGTGCGCGTGCGGATCGACTGCGGTCAGTGTCGGCGTATCGACCTGCATGTGCGCCTCATCGGCTACACAGTGCAGGACGTCGGAGCGGCTGATGACGCCTACCAGTTCGCCGGCGCTGTTCAACACCGGCAGGCGTTTCAGGCGCCGCCCGGTCATGATGCGCGAGGTTTCATCCAGAGATGCCGTGTCGCGCACACACACGGGGTCGGGGGTCATGACGTTGGATGCAACCTTGCCATGTGCCAGCTCCAGCGGGTGCGACTCGTCGCCTGCGGCGGGCCGCAGCGCCAGCCCGCCGCGCCGGAACAGGTCGCCGGCCGTTACGATGCCGACGACGTGCGGCGGCACGCCGTCCGGCTCGCTCATTACCACTACGGATTTCACGCGGCGCTGGTTGAGCAGCGCGACCACATCAGCCAGCGGCGTGGAAGGCGTTACGGATGCCGGCTCGCGCGTCATGATGTCGCGCACGGCGAAGCGCCGCGGCACCTCGAACATGAACTTGGGCGTGTCCACGCGCTGCGTCACGTAGATGCTGCGGTGGCCGGAGAAGATGTAGCTGACCACTGTTCCTGCCAGCAGGTAGATGAAGCCGCCGCCGAATAACTCGACGCCCATGATCGCGGAAGCCAGCGGGGTGTTGGACGCGCCTGCAAACACCGCCGCAAACCCGACCGCCGCCAGCAGTTCCGGCGGCGCGCCCAGCACGGGCGCCAGCACATATCCCAGGGCGGCGCCCATGATAAAGAGCGGCGTGATCTCCCCGCCCTTGTATCCTGCGCCGACGGTAAGGCTGGTAAAGATCAGCTTGAACAGGAAGGCGAAAGCGGCGATCGCTGCGCCGTTCCATACCGCAGCCAGCAACGGCTGGCTGAGACCGAGGTACTGCTGCGTGCCCATCAGCAGCGACAGCGCGATGATGATGAGACCGCCCAGCACCGGCTTCAGCCATCCGGCGCGGCGCGACGCGCGGTCGAGGGACACGCTCACGGCGCGGGTCAACTCGATGAACAGCATGGCGCACAGCCCGAAGGCGACGCCCGCCAGCGCGACCTTAAGCAGCAGCAATGCGTTCAGGTCGATGGCGCCCAGTTGCGGGTATACGCCCGCATAGGCTCCCAGCAGACGGACTATGCCATATCCGGTTAACGAAGACACCAGACACGGCACCAGTCCCTCATAGCGGATGCGTCCGACGCTCTGCACTTCCATGCCGAAGACGGCACCGGCCAGCGGCACGCCGATCACGGAGCCGAACCCGCCACTCAGGCCCGCCATCAGCATGATGCGACGCTCTTCCTTTGTCAGGCGCAGCGTGCGCGCCAGCCAGTCGGCCAGCGTCCCGCCCATCTGCACCGCCGTCCCGACGCTGGCAATCGAACCGCCGAACAGCAAAGTGACGACCGGGGCCAGGAAGCTCAGCGGCGCCATACGCAGCGGCACATCCCGCCTGTTCAGGTGCACTTCCTCGATGAGCAGGTTGTTGCCGCGTTCGGCGACTCCGCCAACGCGCGAAAAGACCAGGTAGATGGCGACACCGGCAACCGGCAGCAGAAATAATAACCAGGGGTGGTCATCATGGGCGCGCGCCGCCCAGCGCAGCGTTACCAGGAAGATGGCGGACGCCGGCCCTGCCAGTATGCCGCTGATAGCGCCCAGCAGCACCCAGCGCAGGAAGGTTCCGACGATGGCCGCATACTGGCGCGGGTTACCCGGTCCCAGGCTGGCCGCGATATCGGCATAGGCGCCCCGCAGATTCAGTTTCAACATACCCTTGCCTTCAGGCATAAAAAAAGCTCCTACCGCACCGTAGCGCCGGTAGAAGCTATCAGTCGTTGTGACAATTACCGCAATGCCCTCTCATGGCATTGCGTCAGCGAGCTTCATCGCTAGGACAATAGTTTAGGCCATGCGCCGGAATTGTCAAGACATGTGAAACACGCGGAATCGCCGGGAATCCGCGATTCGCATTCGCCTGGCCGGTCCTGCTAAAATCACGCGCACACGATGCAGCCCAATCCGACCAACCCCGCAGGCCAGGATGAGAAACACATCCGACGCTCGCTCAATCTGATTTTCCTTGTCATGCTGATGGACATCATCGGGCTGACCATCATCATCCCGGTCGCGCCGTATGTGGTCCGCCGTTACAGCAGCGAGGCGCTGATGGTCACCGCCCTGTCGGGGCTGTATGCGGCCATGCAGTTTCTGGCGGCGCCGGCGCTGGGCAAGATCAGCGACCGCGTGGGACGGCGTCCGGTGCTGCTGATCAGCGTGTTCGGGTCTGCGATTGGTTACATCGTATTTGGCATCGGCGGGGCGTTGTGGGTGCTGTTCCTCTCGCGCATCATCGACGGCATCACCGGCGGCAACCTGTCCACGGCATCGGCCTACATCGCCGACGTGTCCACGCCTCAGAACCGCACCAGGAACTTCGGGCGCATCGGCATGGCCTTCGGGCTGGGGTTTATCCTGGGGCCGGCGCTGGGCGGGGCGACCAGCCAGATCAGCATCGATGCGCCGGCATTCACCGCCGGCATCCTGTCGCTGATCAACGTGGTGCTGATCTACTTCCTGCTGCCGGAATCGCTGCCCGTGGAGAAGCGCGAACACACGGCATTGCGCGCGCGCGATTTCAACCCGCTGGTCGCCATCAGCGAAATGGCGCGCAAGCCCGGCCTGGGCGTATTGCTGCTGGTAATGGCAATCTTCGCGTTCGCATTCAACGGCGCCAACAGTTCGACAAACGTGTTCTATGTGAGCCGCTTTACCGCAGAACCGTGGCAGATCGGCCTGCTGTTTATGATGGGCGGCGGCGTCACATTCACCACGCAGTCATGGCTGGTGCAGCCGGTCGTCGGCAGGCTGGGCGAAAAAACGATGGCGATCGCCAGTCTGGTCGCACAGGCTGCGGGCATGGTGCTCATCACGTTGGTGCCGCAGTTCTGGCTGCTGTACCCCATCACCATCCTGCAGAACGGCATCGGCAGCTTCGTCTGGTCGACGATGGGGTCATTGTCGGCCAGCAAAGTGGCGCCGCGCGAACAGGGCAACCTGGCTGGCGTGAACGCCGCA
>JAKALH010000086.1 GCA_021813225.1 Chloroflexota bacterium | reverse complement strand
TTGAACAGGATGCCATTGCAGGCAAACATGCCATAGCTCTCGCGATAGTTGACGGTGATCCAGTGTCCGTAGACTTTTGCTACGCCGTAAGGACTGCGCGGATGGAACGGTGTCGTCTCGCGTTGCGGGACTTCGGCCACCTTGCCAAACATCTCACTGGAACTGGCCTGGTAAAAGCGGGTATCCGGCTTGACCTGGCGGATCGCTTCCAGGATTCTCGTGACTCCTAGTGCCGTGAACTCTCCAGTCAACACCGGTTGCGTGAATGAGGTCAATACGAATGACTGAGCGGCCAGGTTGTACACCTCGTCAGGCTGATACTCGCGAATGATGTCAGTCAATGACGACTGGTCAAGCAGATCGCCGGGCACCAGTTCGATATTTTCCTGAATATGGGCGATGCGGTCGAAGTTCACGGTGCTGGTTCTTCGGACCATACCGACGACGCGGTAACCATTTTCGAGCAGATGCTCAGCCAGATAAGAGCCGTCCTGCCCGGTCACACCGGTTATCACTGCTGTTTTTATGCTCATGCTTTGTCCTGTTGCGTACTATTCCGATGCTATGCCGGCGTATCCATGCTGACACGCTGACGCCAGTAATTCAGTGTGTCGGTGATCGTAGTCTGCAAGGGTACACGAGGTTGCCAACCAACTTCCTGCTTTAACAGGCTGTTGTCCCCATAACTGACCGGCGTGTCGACGATCCTGAATTTGGTCGGGTCAGTCTGCACATCGATGTGCACTTTGCTCTGCTCCAGCAGCAGTTTGAACACTTCATCAATCGAGCGCGGCACACCGCTGCAGACATTATAGATGCGCCCGCTATCGGCGAACCTTGCCACACGGTAATAGGCTTCAACCGTGTCGCGGACGTCAGTAAAGTCACGCTGTGCTGCCAGGTTACCGACCTTCATCACCGGCTCGTGCTTGCCAGCCTCTATCTCAGCGATCTGATGGGCGAAATCAGAGATGACATAGATGGGCTTTTGACCGGGGCCGATATGGTTGGACGGCCGCACGACCACGACATCCAGACCGTGGCTGTACCGGTACTGCATGGCCAGCGTTTCCTGCGCAACTTTACTCACGCCGTAAGGGTTATTCGGGTGCAGTGGATGAGACTCTGTAAAAGGGATATCCGCCGGTGAAGCGGGCGCGCCGTATACTTCGTTCGACCCGACGACGATGATTCTAGGTGTCGTATGGGCTTTTATCACGGCTTCGAACAGATTCAACGTCCCGTGCACATTAGTTTCGAATGTATCCCATGGCGCGTCCCAGGATTTTGGGACGCTGGCCTGCGCCGCCAGGTGAAAGATGATGTCGGGACGTTCATAGCGGATCAAACGCCTGGTCGCGTCCGCATCATGCAAGTCAACCTGCCACCACTGCACCCGCGCGTTAATGCGCTCACCGCTGGCGCTGCTTGATGCGCCGGTAAGGAGCCAGCGCGTCTCGCGCAACAGGAAATCCGCCAGTGCAGTCCCCGCGAAACCGCTCATGCCAGTTATCAAGACGCGCATATTGCCGTGACTCCGGGGTTGATTATCACATGACCAGCAGTCAGGTGGTTGGCGGTGAAGCGGCTACGGAACAGGCGTGGGGATTGGAATGGGTGTTGGAATCGTGCGTGGAACGAAAACGGAGGTCAGCATCGTTGTGGTTCCGAAGGCGAGTGAGCCGACTATCAGCAGCAGGACAAGCGCAACGAATCCGGCGCCGCCCGCAATGCCGATCCAGGAGAGCAGGCGTGCCTGCTCGGGATTATTCGCCCCTCGCGAACCGGCCAGGCCGATACCTCCCAATAATAGTGGCAGCAGCGGCAGCGGCGGCACGCATAACGTGATGCCGACACCAAAGCAGGTGGCGATGGAGAACACACCCGTAATTCCTGCGAACAGTGCAATCAGGTCATTGCCGTTGCGGTGCGAAGTGTTAATCGGCGGCGCTTCGGGCAGGCGCGGCAATTGGGCCGCAGCACCGAGCTGATCCAGATAATGGGAGGGGGGATATACGGTAACGCCTTCTTCGCTGAGCTGGCGGGCTGCTCTCTCGCTTACCCGGCGACCATCCTCGGTATACCAGAGGCATCCGGCGCATAGCGGCACCCCGGTGATTTCACACCTCTCGATCGCCTCATTCAGGCACTCGGCACAACGCGTTGCCATTCAGCGGAGAGAGTGAGATTCGAACTCACGGTGAGGAAAAATCCCCACAACGGTTTTCGAGACCGTCCCATTCAACCACTCTGGCATCTCTCCAGATTTGTGTACAGGCTTGTATTTTACCTCAGCGTAAAGCACCCTGACGACCGTTATACTTGTGGCACAGGAACGCTGTGCCAGCGCAGTGTCGCCTGCATACATGCTCCCAAATGGGTTGAGTCGTCAATACGATGTCTTCAGAACAGGAGATAATGTTCCGTCTACGCCAGCGCGATGCCAGCGCGATTGGCGAGCTTTATGACCTGTACGGTTCACGTGTCTATTCGCTCGCTGTTGCGATATTGGGTAACGGTATGGCCGCGCAGGAAGTCGTGCAGGATACATTCATCCGCATCTGGCAGAATCCCCATCTCTATCAACCGATGGAAGGGAAGTTCGTCAGTTGGCTGTTGACGATCGCCAGGCGTCTGGCAATAGACCACCTGCGCCACGAACAACGCCGCGGCGGCGCTTCGGCATCGCTTGACGATGATCGGTTTCCCGATATCCACGATACACGCCAGGACGAACAGGCACGCTGGCGCGATCTGCAGCATGTTATGGACGAGTTGCCGGCAGAACAGCGAGAGGTCATCCTGCTGGCATACTACCGCGGTCTGTCGCAAAGCGAAATCGCTTTGTCCCTGGGTATCCCGCTAGGCACAGTGAAAACGCGTATGCGCCTAGGAATGGCGAAGTTAAGGTCTGCATATCTGCAGAACGAGTAGCCATCGGCGTGTTATGAATCCATTTCGTCTATCTCGGGCGTTATACATTAGATGAGATATGGCAAAGCTATCATGCGTCGAAGTCGAAGACCAGTTAGCGGCATTGGCACTTGGCGCACTGTCTGCGGCAGAGAAAGCTGAGGTCGTCGCGCATCTGGACGGATGCCCTGGATGCAGAAATCTCTACCAGGAGTACCTGGGTACAGTTTCCGCGCTGGGGCAAAGTGTGCCGCGGCGCATTCCACCGATTGCGCTGCAGGCGAATCTGCTCGCACGTATTCAGAGTGGGTCTCTACCAGCAGGGGCAAAGGCCATCGACTGGCTTCGCTCTGCCGTTGCGCTACCGCGCTGGAGATTCGTGGCGGCAATTCTGGCTGTTCTTATCATGGTGGCTGTTGGTATTATCCGGTTCAGGCAGTTATCAGCGGCACAGGCGAATCTGGAGAGCCAGCTTAACCAATACCACAGTGTCGTCGCTATGCTCGCGGACAGCCAGGCACAATCGGTGGGCATGATCGGCACCGAAGCGGCAAAAGGATCAAGTGCAACACTGTTGTATAACCCGCAACAGACGACCGCCGTCTTGCTTGTTCACAGCCTTCCCGCGCTATCTGCTTCGCAGTCGTATCAGTTATGGATGATTGATTCAACTGGCAAGCGTGACAGTGGCGCAGTATTTACCATAAAAGCAGGGGCTACTGGTGGATCTATGTATCTCGTTAGTGTTCCACGACCACTGAAAGACTATGTACGCTGTGGCGTGAGTATTGAACCATCAGGCGGTAGTCCACGGCCGACTGGTCCGGCTGTGTTGACAGGTAAATATAGCTGATCGGTTTACGCATGGTGTTATTTCCGAATCATAGACCTGCAGTATGGCTGGAAAGGTGGCGTATCAGCTTGGCAGCAACCAGTATACTGCTTGTTTATGTTGCGCTTACGCTTGACACATGGCGGGCTCAGGAACAGGCGGCTGCTGAAGACTTAAAACGCAGCAACACAACTGTGAATCCAATCTGGCCGGTCTGTACGTTTGCGTATTTGTAGTGCATGACTATGCACGATCTGATGCGGTTTACCGAGGGTATGTAATGTGAGGAGTGAACATAATGGGTAAAAGAGTATTTGCATTTACCGTATTAGTGTCCAGCATGTTGGTTCTTGCTGCCTGTGGCGCTCAAGCAACACCGACGACGTCGCCTACTGCAGCACCGGCAGCAACGACGGCGCCCGTGGCGACTATTCCCGATAGTGCTACAGTCAAGGTTGCGGACTCATCGCTGGGGAAAATACTGGTAGACGACAAGGGGTGGGTTTTGTACATGTACACCAAAGATACCGCGAACACCTCTGTCTGTTATGACCAGTGCCAGAAAAACTGGCCGCCCCTGTTGACGAAGAACAAGCCAACGCCGGGTGCAGGTGCTGATGTGTCTTTAATAGGAACAACCACCCGCAAAGACGGAACGCTGCAGGTCACGTATAAAGGCTTGCCTCTGTACTATTTTATCAAAGATACCGCTGCCGGAGAGACCAAAGGGCAGGATGTTGCCAAGGTGTGGTACGTGGTTTCACCAGCAGGCGATGCCATCGGAATGTCCAAGTAGGTTCCGGTCTATTCTCACCGTCTTCCGGTTTCCCCTGGATCAGTTCTGATCCAGGGATTTTTTACGCCCACCAATGTAGCTGCATCTATATCATCTATGCACGCTATTGCACCAAGGGCAACCTCAAATGCCCCTTCGGCGCATATGCCTTCCTCACGGGCACGCTCGTATGCCCCCTGCGCAACCCGTATGCACTCATTCCGCACCAGTGCGATCAGCCTGTCATCCAAAATAACATTGTCGCTTGTCACACTGTGATCATACATCTTTCGATATGGGTCGTAGGGTGGATGTGCATATATCCATCAAACAATTGAGGTTGAGAATTTTTTCACAAGTGGCGGTGCCAATAGTGTATGTGTAATGGAGTGTCAGTTATGAACAATAGACGTACCGTTGTCATAATCGGTGCTGGATTCGGTGGTCTGGCTGCTGCACGGGCATTAGCCCGGGCCCCCGTTGATGTGATATTGATTGACCGCAATAACTACCACACCTTTCAGCCGCTTCTATACCAGGTCGCTACAGCGGCCCTGGACCCAGAGGAAATTGGCAATGCCGTTAGAGGGATATTTCACGACCAGTCGAACTTCAGTTTCCGTATGGGGACGGTTAATGGTGTCGATTGGGGTAAGCAACAGATACAACTTGAGGACGGCGATGCAATCAGATTCGACTATCTGATTTTATCGGCGGGAGCGGAAACACACTACTATGATATTCCGGGAGTCGCCCAATACGCATTCCCGCTCAAGTCTATGGAAGAAGCGGTTGATTTGCGCAGCCATATCATGCATCTCTTCGAGAAAGCCGCTGCGTTTCCTGAGTTGATCGGACGAGGGATATTGAACTTCGTCGTCGGGGGAGGCCCGACCGGTGTTGAGATGGCAGGCGCTTTGAGCGAGTGGTTCCATGCCGTACTGCGCAAGGATTATCCCGATCTTGATATCACACAGGCGGGCGTGTTTCTGGTGGAGGCACAGGATCACATCCTTCCGGCATTCGACAAGCAGTTACGCGCCAATGCTCTTGCTGCACTCCACAAACGCGGTGTGCAGGTCCTGTTGAATAAAGCTGTTGCAACTGCATCCGTCGATTCCGTCACGCTGAGCGGTGGCACGGTTATTCCAACACAAACGATTATCTGGAGCGCGGGTATCAAGGGTAATTCACTCAGCAGGTTGCTCGGCCTGCCGCTTACACGAGGTGACCGCGTTGTTGTCGATGCCGCTCTCAGTGTACCTGATCATCCGGGTGTATTTGCGATCGGAGATATGGCTGCCTGCCAGGATGCACAGGGTCGTCTTCTCCCGCAGGTGGCACAGGTGGCGATACAAGGCGCCAGGCATGTTGCCCGCCAGATCGACAGGTTCCTGATTGGCCAGCCTGCGGAAACATTCGTCTATCGTGACCCGGGCAGCATGGCAACAATCGGGCGTAATGCTGCGGTTGTGCAACTTGCCAATGGCTTGAAGCTAACGGGTTTCATCGCGTGGCTGGCCTGGCTGTTTTTACACCTGATCTATCTGATCGGATTCAGGAACCGACTGAATGTGCTGATCAACTGGACCTGGAATTACCTGACTTACGACCGCAGCCCGCGTCTGATTCTGAATCACCGATGGAAGCGCGGGTGAATTCAAGCGGCTGTCGGCAGAGCTTAACCAGATACAGCAGGAATTATCTGCCGGGAAAATGGGAGCGTAATGATGCGTAAGAGCAGCTTAATCAACAGGCATCAGATTCAGCCCCTTGCCCTACCGACAACACCTCGCGCGTTCGCGAGGATATATGAGTAAGCTGATAACACGATATCGACGATCACAGGATTGTTACCGGGTGTCCAGTCTCTGCACTTTCAATCGCGCCGAACACCATTGAGAGGCTCTTGATGTTGTCTGTGCAGATCGTTTCAGGCGTTGCGCCGGTGCGAACACAGTGAATAAATTCACGGATTAAACCATCATGACCACCTGTCTTGCCGGTGGTGTCGATTTCCGGCAGCGCTACAGCGCGATGCTTTGAGAAGAACTCTCCCGTGCGGGCAACCACCTGAGCCTGAAAGTTAACATCGCCATCCCATGTGGCGCTGCCTCTATCGCCTATAAAGCGCCAGTCGCACTCCCAGGTCGTATTCAAACCCTCTGCGCACCAGCTTCCACGATAGGTATAAACGATGTCATTGCTGAGTTCGAATATCGCAACCGCTGAGGCATCGTGGTCGTACCATGAACCTGCTGGATTCCACTCCCTGCAATATACCGATAACGGGTCGGCCCCGCTGAAGAAGCGGGCAGCATCGAAGGTATGTATGGCCATGTCCAGCAACAGGGCGTGCTTCATGTGGTCACGAAAGCCGCCAAAATGCGCGCCGATATAGAAGTCGCAGTTGATGGTTGTCAGTTTTCCGATATGCCGCTGCGCCAAAAAATACTGAACGCGCCGCGCCGATTCGATATAGCGCCGGTTTTGTATCACTGCAAACAGGCGTTGTGCGTGTTGCGCGGCCTCGACCATGCGGCGGGCATTGTCCATCGAATCCGCGAGCGGCTTCTCTCCGAGTACGTGACATCCCCGCGCCAGCGCATTCAGCGTAATATCGACGTGAACTTCCGGGACGGCGCAATCGAATACGATATCGGGTCTGGTCGCGTCGAGGACGCTATTCAGGTCTGTATCGATCAATGCATCAGACAGGGCAAATTCCTCTTTACGTTTACGTGCTGCATCCAGTTTGATATCAACCAGGCCGACTATATTTATGCCTGGAATGTCTTGCGCGGTTTTCAACCACGCAGCGCTCATGCCGCCGCAACCCGCCAGCACAATCTTCAATGTTTCGGGCATACTAATTCTCCTGTTCTGAAATCAGATGCTTGTTGTATAGCGTCAAATAGGGAATTGCGAGTGTCGCCAGATACCCCGGGTTCTGCCAGTGATCCAGTTCAGAATTGGTGCACTCCCATGTTCCTGTATTGAAGCAGTCGTCCCAAGTCTCTCGGATGAAGTTCAGGTATTCCACGAAAAGTTCTGAGGCTGCATTGTCGTCGATCTGTGTCAACGCATATATATACCATCCGACGGGATACGCCCAGTATCCGCCATTCTGATAAGTGCCGGGTGCACACTGAGCTATTTCCCAGTAGCCATGCGTGGTGGGAATATGCCGCACCTGTCCCTGTAATACAGTTGTTCTATCTCGGTAGCCGCGCAAGAGCGATAAGGCTGTTGCTCTAGCCAGTTCTTCAGGCAACAAACCCAGATATATCGCATAGGCAGAACCCCAGACATCAGGCTTATGACCGATTCCAGTCGCGGAGAAAAGCCAGCCTTCATGGTTTTCATCCTCGGTGTAGAAAGTCTCAATGATTGACCGTCTGAGCAGCATTGCCTGGGCGTGGTAGCCTTCCGCATCATCACGCAGGCCCAATGCATCGCAGATATGAGCCAGCTTCATTGCAGATTCGTAACGTAGAAGAGAAGGAAACAGCAGCTTGCCCGTTTTGGTGATAGTGTCGTTATATCCCCAGTCAACGATGTGCTGTTTCGAGTCGTCACTGGCGATACAGAGTTGGGTGCTCGGATCGACGGGGAACGCATCGTGGGCCAGTGCACAGAGTTGCCAAACGGCTATATCGCCGAAGGCTGTCTGGATGTGCTGGCGCAATGGTTCGTATGCGCCACATGACTTCGCATAGGCGTATGATGTAAAGCAAAGCCAATATTGATCATCGTGCGGAGGATAAAAACCAAACGGCGGACCCTGAGCATCATCGCTGGAGTAAGTGCCTGGATAAAAAACAGGGCTTCCATCAACATTAATGTGGTCGGGGACAGAGTAGGGCAATATCATACTGCCACTCTGCAGTATTCGTGGCGTATGTCCCTGCATGCTGGAGCCTATCAGCTTTATCCAATTCCATACGTGCGCGGTATTTATCCAACCTTTTTCTGCAATCCATGCAGGGTCGCGAACCCAGAATGCTGGATACGTAGAATGGCCTGTTGTGTTGCATCCTGGTGTCAATAACGTCATTCCTGTCGCGTTCCGGCCTCGTACTGTCATCTGACCAGGAGCTATCAGAGACGCATCTATCAACTGCTTTACTGCCTGTTTCAACCATATTGCGTCTGATTGATGGACACGCCAGTTTCGCATAGGGGCTACGATTTAAAAGTAATCAAACTCCATACACCAGCAGTATAAAGCACCACAAAAGTAAAATAATCAATGAACCACAGACAACAACCCGTTGTATACTGATTATTTCCACTTGACTTACGGCAAGACCATTCCGAACACTTATGGCTTTACTTAATAAATCAGCCACCGATACAGACGCACAAGCCAACAGTGAAAAACACTTGATAGCGCGCAACTCTGTGTACGCCGCGATATTTCTGACATCGATGAAACTCATCATCGGCCTGGCAACCGGCAGCCTGGGCATCCTTTCAGAAGCCCTGCATTCAGGTCTTGACCTTGTCGCAGCCGCGATAACCCTCATCGCAGTACGCATCTCGAGCAAACCAGCCGACAGCCAGCATACATATGGACATGGAAAGGTCGAGAATCTTTCCGCGTTATTTGAGACGATGCTGTTACTGGCAACCAGCATATGGATTATCGACGAGGCAATCCAGAGACTATTTTTCAAGAACGTTACAGTCGAGTTGAGCGCATGGGCTTTTGTGATCATCATCGTG
>JAKALH010000085.1 GCA_021813225.1 Chloroflexota bacterium | reverse complement strand
CTGTGCAACGGCGCGGCACGTCAGATCGGCGCCGCTCAAACCGACCGGGAAGCCTAGATAGTTCTCGATTCTCGAACTGGTGCCCGCCTGTCCGCCGGGCGCTGAGCGCTCCACCAGCAGAGTGGACAGTCCTTCCGAACCGCCATACACACTGGCCGCTAGACCAGCCGGACCGGCGCCGATGACGATCAAGTCGTAGAACTTACTTTGCGCGCGGGTTTTCAGGCCGACCTTCTCCGCAACCTGCGTGGTAGATGGGTCAGCCAGCGCTGTGCCATCCGGGAAAAGTAAGCACAGGTAAAGGAGGAACCGTCAATCCGGTCTGCTCAAGCAATTGGCGGGCTTCCGCCTGTGTTTCAATATCCAGTGTTTGATACGACACCAGATTCCTTGCCAGGAAATCCTTGATAGCGTGCAACTTGCTTGACCACGGGCTGCCGATGACACGGATGCCTTCGAAAGCCGGTATATAGGCGCTTGACCAGTCGTCCAGGAGGTCGTTCAGAATCGGATAGAGACGCTCCTCAGGCGGGTCCCACGGCTTCATCAGGTAATAGTGAATCTTGACAGAATTTATAGCGCGGATGGCAGCGTCTGTATCGGCATATGCCGTAAGTAGCGCTCGTCTGGCATCAGGATACAGATCCAGGGTTTGTTCGAGAAACTCCACGCCCGTCATATTGGGCATCCGCTGATCTGCCAGGAAGAGGGCGACTGTCTCATTGCGCAGTTTCAACTGTTTCAGTGCATCCAGTGCAGAAGCCCCTGAGTCAGCGCGCAATATCCTGTACGTGGCTCCATATTCACGCCTCAGGTCGCGCTCTATCGCACGCAACACTTCAGCGTCATCGTCGACTGTAAAGATAACTGGCTTTGCCATTAACAACGCTCCGCTGTTCAGACAGTACGCGCTTCGCTGCGCTGATGGTATAGTGCAGCGATATTATACATGCCGCAATAATTGCACCGCTTACTTTCTACTCCTCAGCAATCTGGCCGCCATCAATTACGACAGCATCACCGGTGATATATGAAGCTTCATCAGAAGCCAGATAGGCAAACAGGTTGGCAACTTCGTCCACTGTTCCGTGGCGACGCATGGGGATTTTCCGCAGATAATCCTGGATGAACGTCTCCCCGACGCCGCCGTCGCTCGCCAGGTCGGTGCGGATCGATCCGGGCGCCACGCAATTCACACGGATGTCATACGGCGCCAGTTCGATTGCCATTGTTTTCGTCAGGAGCACCACGCCGCCCTTAGACGCGTTATAAGCGGCCAGGTCGCGCTCACCCATCAATCCATTCGTAGACGCCATATTCACAATCGCCCCGCCCAGTCCCTGAGCGATCATGACACGCGCGGCACGCTGGCCCAGCAGGAACATGGATTTCAGGTTGACCGCCATCGTGCGATCCCAGTCGGCTTCTGACTGTTCTAGAAAAGGTGCAAACAATGCGATGCCGGCGTTATTGACCAGCACATTGAGAGACCCCAGCTTATCAACTGCATACTGGACGAGTTCGTCGCAAAACGCCGGCTGGCTGACATCGCCTGCCAGTGCCGCCACCTCACCCATTTCATCCAGTTCACGCGCTGCAGTCGCCACGCGCTCATGCACGATATCGCAGATAACGATGCGTGCGCCTTCGCTCAGAAACTTGCGGGCAATCGCTTTGCCGATACCCCGCCCCGCGCCAGTGATAATGGCCTGCTTACCCTGTAGTCTGGGTGTCATTTTACGTTGTCGCCTTCGCGCCTGTCTGGCGTCAATGGTTGTCAGCACCCAGATATGCGATGACATCAATCTCGACCATGATGCCCATCAACTGGCTGCCGACAGTCGTGCGTACCGGTTTTGGATCGGGGAAGTAGGACTCGTAAACTTTATTGAACCGGCTGAACAAACCAAGGTCACTCAGGTGCACGGTGGCCTTGACAACATCGGCCATGGTTGCGCCGGCGGCCTCAAGGATGGCTTTGACGTTTTCCAGGGTTTGTGCCGTTTGTTCTTCAATCGTATCGCCAGCCAGTTTACGTGTATGCGGGTCATTCGGCCCCTGCCCGGCAACGAATACAAAGTCTCCGACCCGCAAACCCTGCGAATACGGGCCTGCCGGCACAGGGGCATTATCCGTGAGTATCTGTTGCTTAGCCATCAGTCACTCCTTTGATCAGTATTGTGATCAACCAGATGCACATCAACCGTCTGGCACCAGTCCAGCGTCGTGCGTATGAATACTTCGATCAGTTGAAACAGCGATTCAATCTCGATATATTCGTCCGGCGAGTGCGGTTGTCCCCCGCTGGGGCCCAGCAGCACCATCGGCGTCGGACTGAAAAGATTGAAAATATGCCCATCACAGGCAAATAACGCGCCTTGCACACTCGCTGGTTGCCCAACCACGTCAGATGTCACACGGCTGATCAGTTTGACGCCCGGGTGATCCACCGCGATAGCGCTGCCGTCCAGCCAGCGCACGGGTGTCCAGTCCGGCTCAAACGCAGCAAGAATACCATCGACACTCTGTGTATATCGATAGTATGCCTGCAGATCGGCCAGAACGCCATCAGCAGTCATGCCGGGATAAGTTTCGAGCCAAGTGGTCAAGCAGGCCTGGCCCGGCACGCGGTCGCCGAAGAATGGGAGAGACACGTCACCGGCTTTCACCTGATTCACCAGGACAGGCAGACCGGTGTTCCCACGATAAATATCCGGCACAACGATATTGCGCTGGCGCAGTACGGCATAGTCGTTCAGCATCGTGATGAAATGCGCTGCCGCGATGATCGGGTCAACCGGGTGCTCCGGGCTGAACCCCCAGCCCGCCTTACCATTGAACGTGATACGCAGCATCAGGCCCCCGTGGTGCGCCGCACAGATTTTCAGGTTAGTAGGCTCAGGCAAGATTGCCAGGTCCGCGTTGTACTTCAACCGTCCGGCAATCGTGCCGTTGCACCCGCCGAACTCCTCGTCAACCACGCTTTCCACGAGAAGGTCGCCCTGCAGTTGGATACCGAGGTCATTGAGCGCTTTGACGGTCATGATGGACGCAAGCAGGCCGCCCTTCATATCGTAAGCGCCCAGGCCATAGAGCTTGCCATCGGCGACCTCTCCTGCCCACGGTTTATGTTGCCAGGCATCCGGGCCAACCGGCACCGTATCCATGTGACTCGAGAACAACAGTGAGCGACCTTGACCGCGTCCACGGCGAATCGCCATGACGTTCGGCCGACCTGTACAGGGTCGCTCTGCCCAGTATCGTGGATGGTCGCGCAGGGCCGGCACCGTGTCTATCTCGTACAGATCGACATCGCATCCCAGTGACCGCAGCATCCCGGCAATGGCGAGTTGGCCTGTCAGTTCATTACCCCGCGGCGCCAGATTTTCAGTGTTGATGCCGACGAGATACCTCAGGCTGTCGATGATCGCCGGTCTTTGGCGCTGCACCCACTCGTGAATCTGCGCATGCAATGTCATCCACGCCTCTCACGTACGCTTGCCGCGCGCCTGTACTGGCCACACGGTTTCAACATATCCCTTGCGTACACCCACCAGCTCATCCGAAAGATTCACGGTCGTGCACACATGGATCGGGTAGAAGGAGACCTTATCGCCAATCTGATACTGAACACCCGGCCCGAGTTGCAACACACCGTGCTCCTCGGACATGCTGACTACGTAGGCATCATCGTTGACAGCGCGGGCGTACCCCCGCAGATTCAATCTGGCGGGAATGCTGTCGCCACAGAAGGTTTTCGAACCGCCGTCAATAGTGGCTCGATCGCTGGCAGTACGGCTCACAACGGTACACCATATTGACAGCGCCACATCGTCATAGCTGACTGCACCGATTTCGGCCATCATATAGTCGCCAAAAATGTAAGTGCCTGGCCTGACCTCGGTGACACCCGCAACCTCTGCAGCGTAACGCGCAGTCGGCGTAGAGCCGACGCTGACGCTGTCAATCTGGATGCCTGCGGCACGCAGCTCGTCCGCCAGATTAACATAGAACTCGCCTTCTTCCCTGCCCAATTCCGAAGCAGATCGCCCCGCGCCGCCCGCATAAAAGATGCTGCGAAAACCGAAAATTCCATCGAGCCGTAACCCTGGCAACTGAGAGACCAGGCGACACATGGGTAGAGCCTGTTCGGGTGTTACACCGGAGCGATTCAGGCCGCTATCGATCTCGACTCTGACGTCAACCGTCACACCCGCAGCAACTGCGGCCTTGCTCAAGCCGCGCGCGCCTGTTTCGCTGTCTACGCCGGCGATCATCCGGCAGGAATGCGCCAATTCCGCAATGCGTCTCCACTTCTCGGCGCCGATGACGGGATACGCGATGAAGATGTCGCGCGCGCCGCCCGCAGCAAAGACTTCGGCTTCGGACACCTTGGCCACGGTTATACCCACCGCGCCAGCCGCCAGTTGTAATCCGGCGATATGGGGCACTTTGTGAGTTTTGACATGCGGCCGCAGCCCCACTCCCTTTGTCCGTATTACATCCTGCCAGTTCCGGATGTTGCGCTCCATGCGGTCAAGATCGACCAGCAGCGCAGGCGTGTCGATATCTTCTATCGGCATTCCGACCGTAACCATGACAACATACCTCCCGACGAGATTGTGGCACCAGGCAACTGGGCTGCGATCCCAGGTCAGACACTATCTGACAGCAGGGATGTTTCGCCAGACTTTACGCAAACTTACGCGATTGTTCGTATCTGGAAACCTCATCCAGTTCGACACGCTCCTGCGATGACAGAGTCCACCCCACTACGCCAACCGCTTCATCGACGTGTTCGGGGCGGTCTGGTCCGATGATAATCGAGGTGATTTCTGGATGGCTGAGTATCCAGCTCATCGCCATCTGCGCCGGAGACTTCCCGCGCGTTGCGGCCAGATAGATAAGTTTCTCGACAACCTGGTCCGCCTGTTCGGTCATCGCAGCCTCGAAGTCGTAGTTGCGCGACCCATTCGCCCATGGCGTTCCCGCTGATGGCGGTTGGCCCCGCCGAAATTGCCCGGCCAACAGGCCGATTGCCAGCGGACTATACGTCATGATGCCCAGACCGTATTTGCTGCATAGAGGCATCAACTCAGGTTCCACCTCGGTGCGATTGAGCAGGTTATATTGCGGTTGGACACCGATGAAGCTGTCCAGCCCCATCACATCGCACTTCCATAACGCTTCGCAGACCTGCCAGGCGTTGAAGTTGCAGGCCCCAAAGTAACGGATCTTCCCCTGGCGCGCCAGGTCGTCCATTGCGCGGACGGTTTCCTCGACCGGTGTTGTCGCGTCGAACCCATGCACCAGATAAATATCGATATGATCGACTTCCAGGCGCTTGAGGCTGCGTTCGACCTCGCGCATGATGTGATAACGCGAGGAACTGTGATCGTTCGGTCCCGGGCCGATACGGCTGTGCACTTTTGAGGTTAATACGACATCATCGCGCCTGCCGCGCAGGGCCTTGGCCACGATCGGTTCGGTGCCGTAGACATTGGCGCAATCGATGAAGTTGATGCCCTGCTCCAACGCGCGTTCGATGGTGCGTATGCACAGCCCCTCATCATTACGGCTGCCGCGAAAGGCCGTGCCCAGGCAGATCGAAGAAACCTTGACGCCCGCTTTACCGAAGTTCCTGTAGTCCATACCAATCCCCCTGTCTGGTATCTATCATCCGCCGGTCTGCATGTCTGTCAACCGGTGGCACCTTTGACGCTCCACACGGAGCCAGTTGTATAGGTGTTGCGTTCCGACGCGAGCATCTCCACCACCTCTGCGACTTCCTCAGGATCGGAATACCGCCCCAGCGGCACCGGTGGATTGGCGATATGCTCTGCGGAAAAGCGCGGGATGACCATCTGAGTCAGCGCGCGCCCCGGCTCTACCCCGTTTACAAAGACGCCCTGTTTTGAATAGGCATTGCCCAGTGACGCGATAATCGACGCCACAGCGCCTTTCGAGATGCTGTAGGGCACCTGGTTTGGCGAGCCGAACCGCGCGCCGGAAGTGATCGTCACGCAGCGTCCCCAACCTCGTTCCAGCATATAAGGTATGGCGGCCTGGTGCGCATAAAACACGCCGTAGACGTTGATTTTCATCACGCGATCAAACAGTTCGCTCGTCTGTTCGAGAAATGGTAATTCCCTGCCCAGGATACCGGCGCAACACACCAGAATATCCAGACGGCCTAAAGTTGTCACGGTCTTTTCCATCAACGCTCGCACAGCCGACTCGTCGGTGACGTCCGTAGGGACGAATATGGCTTTCTGGCCCAGCGCCTCTACTTCCCTGACAACATCCCGGCCAATGTCCAGTACGTCGGCGATGACGATGTCACGCCCCTCTTCTGCGATGCGCAATACACAGGCGCGTCCCAGGCCGCGCGCACCGCCTGTCACCACAGCGACGCGCCGTTCTTTTGGCGCTGCAAAACGCAGATTCGGCATCTCTGTTAACCTCCTTCTTCAAGCACCTCTATGCCCAGTTCCGCTGCCAGTTTGTGAAAGAGCGCACTTACCTGCGGCAGCTCGTCAGTCGTGTTGCCTTCGGCGATGACTGGATATGTGGGATCCAATGCTTCCATGCGTCTGAAGAGCGTTTTGAAGTCAAGCACCCCTTTCCCCGGGCAGCCATCCTGCAGATGCAATGCCAGCCGGTTTTCCAGCCAGATGTCCTTGGCATGACAACTGACGATATATCGGCTCAGCACGTCGAAGTGATGATTGATAGCTGCACCTGTGTTATATACCGTCTCGCGCGTAATCCAGTTTGCCGAGTCATAATCACTGCGCACAAAAGGGGAGTTCACCTCATCCAGTATTTCGCACGTGACCTCAGCGGACTCCAGTACGACCAGTTGATGCCCTTCCAGGCTCAGATATACGCCGGCATCTTCGGCGGCAGCGGCGCATTCTTTCAAGCTTTTAGTCAGTTGCCGGCGACTGGCCGATGTCCAGTTGTCCGGATGGGGAAACCATGGTCCGGCAGGATTCATCGAACCCGGCCCGGTGTCAATGCCGCGCGCACCCATCCAGCCCGCCAATCTCAGCGCTGCCTGCAATGTACGCACGCTTTCACGCCGCAGCGTTTCATCCGGCGTGACCAGATTCTGCCAGAAACCAGTCGCCTGATACAACCTGACACCATTGTCGGCCAGTACCTGTCGCAGACGATCCGCCTTCGTTTTCGGGGTGTCCAGGGGATTGTTGCGGCGGAAACGCGTGAAGATACCGCTGAAACCAGCCTGCCTGACATGCCGGCACATTTCTGGCGTCACCGCATCCATGTTATCCGGCAAAAAACAACCGCTCATGCCAAATCGCATCGGAACCTCCACATGCCCGGCTTCACAAGAACGGCAAGACAACGTAAGTATATAGATGACAACAGGTTACGCAATGCATTGACTTTAACGCATCCGCAATTTTGCATGTGTCGCCGCGCGCATGCGTTCGCCGATGTTAGAATTTTCCGCAGTAGCAGTTCCTTCGATATATCAGAACAACAACAGTTGTGATCAACGATGCGAGTAAGCAACGATTATTCGCCGTCACGACCGTTCAAGGGAGAAAACGATTATGCCTGTAGAAGCACCTTATCCAGAGCTGGATGAACTAATGGAGTTAATCGGACTCGCCGGGCGGCGACTTTCGGAGATCGAAGCCAGCGAAGGTGCCGCTGGCAACATCTCTATTTACATCGGCTGGCAGATCGACCCGCGCCGCAAATTTCCCAATCTGGAGACCATTGCACTTCCCGATCCACTTCCCGAACTGGCTGGGGCATCATTCCTGGTTACTGGTTCAGGCCGGCGACTGCGCGAAATCATTGACGATCCGGGCGCTAATCTTGGATTCGTGACGATTAATGCCGATGGCAGAACGGCACAACTGCATACGTCCGGCCGGCGTCTGTTCGCGCGCGTGACAAGCGAGTTCAACTCGCATCTCGCCGTGCATCGCGACCAGATTGTGAATACCGCCACGAACTTTCATGCCGTCATTCATGCGCAACCCCTGCACCTTACCTATCTCAGCCACATCGCGCGTTACCGTGACGAACAGTATCTCAACCGTCACATCCTGCGCTGGCAACCGGAAACAATCGTGAACCTGCCGGAGGGCATAGGCCTGCTGCCATTTATACTGCCGGGTTCACCGGAACTGATGGCTGGCACAGTTCAGAAATTACGCCAGCACCGCCTGGTCGTCTGGTCCAAGCACGGCGTCATGTCGCGATCTGACAACTCCGTCAAACGCGCCGGCGATCGCATCGAATATGCGGAGACCGGCGCACGCTACGAGTATCTCAACCTCGCCAATAACGAGCTGGGAGAAGGCCTCAGCGTCGATGAGATTCGCTCAATCTGTGCAGCATTCAACATTGAACAGCACATATTCTAAGGTAGTCGCGACGTTGATCAACGCTTTGTGACAACGTTCTAATTGCCGTATCGAATCTTCATCGCAAGCAACACTTCATCAATGATGTTAATGGCATTGCAGAATGCAGCCCAATTTGATTTAACCCAGTATATGGCGAGATATTGCTGGCCCGGCATTGAGGAATCATACGCATACCTGCGCACATAAGTAGTTCAGACGTAGCGCAGTCGTATAGAACACCTGTAATGCAGAAAATGGAATATTCAGGTATACTTCGGTTCGGCTAATACATCGATTGGAATGTATAGATGCGGCGTTATGGTAAATCGCTCAGCATAGCTTTCACATCGCACATCCGAGCGCTTTCCACGGTTAACCTAAGCTCGCACGGAAGTATGTGCGGGTCATTCTGAAAAAGGAGTATCAGTGAAAACTGCTCTGGCAAATTGGAGACGCCCAGGAGATCCAGAATATCGCCTCACCATCCAGCGCAACGCTCCCACATTAATCATCTATGTCTGTCAGTCGTGCAATGCCACCACATGCAGCCGGCATCACGATCATCTGACAGAACTAGGCTGGATAGCCGACAAACCGCCTAAGAATGCTGTTGAATTTCAGCACATCAGCGGGCTTTGCCCGAAATGTGCCCAGACAAAGGCATCCGCTTCTTCCAGACGCAAGCAGTAGAAATACTCGTATTGGCACCGCCGGCGGCTTTTGCACCACCGGCGGTGCGTTTCCCTGGCCGTGGTGCTGTCGTGTGCAGCGTCGCGGATATTCCTGGTCATCCCCTTCCCTGAGTGTCGGTTGCGCCGCTTGTTTTCTACCCCGTTCAATACCAGTAACCGCCTGTTGAACCTCACCATACAAAA
>JAKALH010000084.1 GCA_021813225.1 Chloroflexota bacterium | reverse complement strand
TCCGATCTAGCATCGACCTGTCCATCTATGAATATGCCGACTCCCGCGCGTATACCGACGCGGTGTACCGGCGCGGGTTGATGTTCCTCAGCGCTGTGCGCAACACCATGGGTACAGCCGCCTTCGATGCCGCGATGCAGGATTACTACAACGCCGAACTGTACAAGGTGACCCGCACCGCCGCTTTCTTCGACGCGCTGGCGCGCCACACGGATAAAGACCTGAGCGCGCTGGTCAAGGCCTACTTCGCCGGAGTGATGGCGCTGCCCTGCCGGATCAGCAATAACGCGCCCGGTTGCCGCCGTTGAAGGGGTGCCTATAATGGCCGCATTCGGCCTGCATCCCGGAAGGTAGATGAATATGAATCTTGCATTTGTGATCGGACTTTTGACGACGATCGTGTCCGGCGTGATGGCGGTGATGGTGCTCAATCGCTATCGGTTGAAGGGCGGCGCGCACCAGTTGTTGTGGGGTCTTGGGCTGGTGCTGTATTTCATCAGCGGCCTGTCCGAGGTGTTGCTCTCGTTCGGCTGGAGCGATATCGCCTTCCGGCTGTGGTACTGGTCGGGGGCGTTGCTGGTGCCGCCCGTGCTGGGGCAGGGCACCATGCACCTGCTGGTGCGCAAGAAGAACGTGGCGGCCATCTTCACCACCATCATCGGCATCCTGGCAGCGGCCAGCCTGGTGTGGATATTCTCCGTGCCGCTGGATGCCAGCAAGTTCCTGCCCGGCAATGACATCGGCAAGTTCCTGACCGGCAGCTACCGCGACATCCTGCCCGAATCGATGGTGCGCCGCATCCTGCCGCCGGTGATGAACGGCTACGGCACGCTGCTGCTGGCCGGCGGCGCCGTCTACTCCGCCTACCTGTTCCTGCGCAAGCGGATATTGCCGAACCGCGTGCTGGGCAATGTATTCATCGCGGCGGGCGGGTTGCTGCCGGCGGCGGGCGGCGCGCTGATCAAGCTGGCCGAGACGGTTCCCACGCTGAGCGAGTCGGCCTCGGTGTTCAAGTATGTGGGCATCCTGGGCGGCGTGATCCTGCTGTTCATCGGTTTTCAGTTGGCGGTGTCCGGCGCGCCTGCACCGGCAACGCAGAACAGCCCGGCCGCCACAGCGCCGCCGGCCACATTCTGAATCTACAGGCGGAAAAACGAACGAACCCCCGGCGTGCCGGGGGTTCGTTCCACGCCGGTAAGGGTACCGCATGAACCCGCTCGAATGAGCAGGCGCCTGGTCACCTGTGATCACCAGGAGAGCCGAGGGGAACGCAACCACAGATAACCAGGCGTCCGTTCACCCGAGCCGCGTCGGGTGCCCGGCGATGAGCTGGGCACCCCGCGATCCATTCAGCAATCCTTTCGGACCTGACAGAACCGGCTGGGTCCACCCGCCAGCCGATTCTGCTGAGTCCACCATGAGCGTCTCTCGCCCAACCGTATGCTAGGCGCCGCACCTGACAGGAAGATGAGATAGCCGTAAGCCGCCGATGAATGCCCGCGCATCACCGGCGGGGCAGGCTGGTAAAATAACCCTGCGATAGAAGTCAGCGAGTTGATGCTGCGATGCTCGCGCCGTGGAATGCCCCGTCAGCACTGCCGCAAGCACGAATGCCATCGTCCTGATGCAGTCTTGATATATAACTGGTGATAAGGCGCTGCCGGTATTGGTTGAACCCTTTGTCTCGCGACCTTTCGGTTCATTGAGCGGAGTTTAGAAGTATGGACGCAACATTTGATCCTCTGCCTCTCGGGTGGCCGATAGATCATGCTGTCCCGCCGCTGTCTGAACCGCTTGAAAACCTGGAGGCCGCCGCCGAACATGCCCTGGCGCATCCGCTGTCGTCGCTGCCCATCATGGACCTGTGCGGGCCGGGCAGCCGCGTCACAGTGGTGGCCGCCATCGCGGGGCGCGCGCGCGACGCCGCCAACGCGGCGATGATGCCGCGCCTGATGCACGAACTGGAAGCCGCCGGCGTGCGCGAGCGGGATATCGTCATCCTGATTCCCAACGCCCTGCACCGCCCCAGCACCGCTGTGGAGAAACGGCGCGGTCTGGGCGAAGCTGTCGCCGGACGCTACACGGTCGTCGACCACGACCCCACCAACCTGACGGAACTGGACGACCTGGGAACGTTTCAAGGCGTGCCGCTGCTGGTGAACTACCGCGCGGTGGAAGCCGATCTGCTCATCGCCGTCGATGTCGTTGAGCCGCATTACTACGCCGGATATTCAGGGGGCAATAAGACCGTCTCCATCGGCTGCGCCGGCGAGGCGACGCTGAACGAGGTACGCACCACGCGCTTCCTCGACGACGTAGCCCTTCACCCGGCCGACAGCCCGGATAACCTGGCGATGCGCGTGGAGCAGGAAATCGGCCGGCGTGCGGGTCTGAAGTTCGTGCTGAACGCCGTCATCGACGTGGACAGCCGCATCACCGCCATCGGCGCGGGTTCGCCGAATGCGGTGCACGACGCGCTGCTGACCTGTGCGCGGCGCAGCTTTCAGGTGGATGTGCCGCGCAGCGACTACAACATCATCGTCGCCGGCAACGGCGGGTCGCGCAACCGCACGCTGTACCATGCCAGCCGTGCCGCGGTCGCCATCGGGCTGACGCCGCATCAGGTCCTGATGAACGGCGGCGTCATTATCCTGCCGGTGCACTGCGAAATCGACCGGCACGTGGACGCGCGCGAGCAGCAGTTCTACGAGGCGCTCTCCAGCGCCAATGATATGGACACCGTGCTGGCGCAACTCAGCGAGCGGGGCATCCGCAGCGGAGAGCAGCGCGCCTACATGCTGGCGCAGACGATGATGGCGCATAAGTATCACGTCATCGCCGTCGGTGCGGACTGCGCCGACCTGGTGAACGACTGCGGCCTGATTGCAGCCCGCAGCATGCTCGAGGCGGCCAGCCTGGCGGAGACCATCGTGGGCCGCAGCCCGCGCGTACTGATGCTGCCGCATGCCGCGCACTTCATCCCTGTCAGCCGCTGGCAGCCTCAGCCGGAATCGCCGGCGACACAGCCGGATGACGATATTTACATCCGTTCGATAATCAGTGACAATTAGCCCGCTGGCGCGACATCAAGGCCGGCAAAATCACAAACGGAAGGTTATTTCATGAAAGTCTCCTGCCTGCAAGAGAACCTGGCGAAAGGACTGAACTATGTCAGCCGAGCGGTGGCGGCGCGCACCGCTTCCCTGCCGGTGCTGACGCACGTCCTGCTGGCCACGGATGGCGGACGGCTGAAGATTGCTGCGACCAACCTCGAGCTGGGCATCAACTGCTGGATCGGCGCGAAGGTCGAGGACGAAGGCGCTATCACCGTGCCGGCGCGGCCGCTGTCAGAACTGGTGTCTCTGCTGCCGGCCGACCGGGTTGATCTCGACCTGAATATCCGCACGCAGACGCTGCGTGTGCAGTGCGGGCATACCGACAACAACATCAAGGGCATCGACGCGCAGGAGTTCCCCATCATACCGGCGTTCGAGCCGGACAGCGCCGCCTACATTGACGCGGCTATGTTGAAGAAGATGATCGGCAAGGTCGTCTTCGCGGCCGCGACCGACGAGAGCCGCCCGATGCTGACGGGCGTCTTTACTAAACTGGACCACGATACCATCGTCATGGCAGCCGCCGATGGGTTCCGCCTGAGCGTGTGCACCGGCACACTGAAAGAGCCGGTGGCCGAAGCGCGCACCATCCTGATCCCGGCCAGGGCCGTGGCGGAAGTGGCGCGCATCCTGGGCGACCAGGAGGAGCCGGTGGCGATCAGCGTCACGCCGTCGCGCGGGCAGGTGCTGTTCCACATGCTGAATGTCGACGTAGTGGCGCAACTGATCGACCAGCGCTTCCCCGATTACGAACCGATTATCCCGAAGAAGTACGACACCCGCACGATTGTCAGCACCGCCGACCTGCTGAAGGCGTGCCGCCAGGCCAGTATCTTCGCGCGCGAGTCGTCCGACACCATGCGCCTGCGCATCACGCCGAACGACGACGCAGCGCCGGGCAAGGTCACCATCACGGCGCGCGCCGACGAGACCGGCGACAACGAGAGCCAGTTGGAAGCCAGCGCAACCGGCAACGAAGTGGAGATCGCCTTCAACGTGAAGTACCTGATCGACGTGCTGGCCATCATCGACGCGCCGCAGACCGCCCTGGAGACCACTGCGCCGAAAAGCCCCGGCGTCATCCGCCCGGTGGGTGATGCATCCTTCCTGCACGTGGTCATGCCCATGCACCTGCCGCGCTGATCAAAGAAGTCAGAAGTCAGAAGCCAGAGGCCAGAAGGGAGAAGCTAGAAGTGCGAGATGTGCAGCGCCTCAGCGCCGCCGACGTCTGACCTCTGATCTCTGACCTCCGACCTCTGACCTCCGACCTCCGACTTCTTGCCTCTTGCTTCCGCCTTCTGCCCTCTGACTTCCGCTCCCCTACACCCGCGTGATGTACTCGCCGGTGCGGGTGTCGATGCGCAGAGTGTCGTTCAGGTTGATGAACAAAGGCACAGTGACCTTCAGGCCGGTTTCCACCGTCACGATCTTCGTCCCGCCGCCGGCTGCGGTGTCGCCCGCAATCGCTATCGGCGAGTCCGTCACCTTCAATTCCACGTTGGGCGGCAGGTCGATATCGATGGCCTCGCTCTCATAGGTGACCAGTTGTAGGTCCATGTTCTCGCGCAGGAAGCGCACGCGGCCGCCCAGCATCGGCTCGCTCAACGCAATCTGCTCGAAGGTATCGGTGTTCATGAAGTTGTAGAAGTCGCCGTCGTGGTACAGGTATTGCACCGGCACCAGTTCCAGTTCGATATCCTGCACGCGCGCGCCGGACTGGAACGTACGTTCGAACTGCGCGCCGCTGCGCAGGTTCACAATCTTGACGCGGATGGTCGCGTTGCCGCGCCCGGGTTTGTTGTGCGAATATTCGAGCACCTTGAACAGTTCGCCGTCAAGCTCGAACGCGGAGCCGCGGCGCAGATCATTGACATCAATCATGGCTGTATGGGTGATAACAGAACACACCGGCCTGTTCCAGCAGTCGATTATCGGATGCATAGGCGCTTCTCGCCCCATTGCACAGTGCGGCCGTCCTTCAACGTCACGGTCAGGAAGACCTTCAACGTGCCGCCGAACGGAAACTGCAGCACGTTGAAAGAGTAACTCCCCGCCGCCGGCACCTGCTGGTTCACGATGTGCTGGGTCTGGCGGACGAATCCGCAGATGTTGTTGTCCTGCACAAAGTGGATCCACACCTGTTCGATATTCGAGCCGTACATGCTCCAGGAAATAGACAGCGGGATATCCCGGCCGTTGTCGTAGACGTTCCAGTCGCCTTGCGGGTCGGACCAGGTGGGGTCCTTATTGGCGCAGAATGGATAGTTCGGGTTCTGCCCGCGCCAGTCTTTGCTGCTGGGGTCGCACACCGGGCCGCTCGGCGTAGCGGTCGGGCCGGGGGTGCCTGTCGCCTGTGCAACGTTGGGCGGCGCGGCTGTCGGTCCGGCGGGCGCCGGCGGGCTGGTGGGTGTGGGCGGGGCCGCAACGGCCGCCACCTTCGAAGCCGCGGCGTTCACCGATACCAGTTGGCCGAATACCCAGCCGATGCCATTGGGGCCTTTATCGAAGGCAATCTGCCACCACGTGCCATCCTGATTCTTGCCGCGCACCGGAGCTTTCTCGTTCTGGTTCAGCTTGCCCACCAGGCCGAAGTTGACGCCGGGACCGCTGCGGATGTTGGCGTATTCATTGGTGATCGTCAACTCCGGCGCAACGCCCGTGCCGGTGGTCGAGGCCGTGCTGGTCAGTCCTGCCGAAGCGGACACGACGGCGGTGGGGGCTACCGTCGGCGGGACAGGGGTCGCCGTCGGCGGCAGCGCGGTGGGCGTCACGGGAGCCAGTTTCATGACGAAGATAACCGGGTCGGACACGGCGATGAGTTTATCGCCCGCGCCGTACACCTTCAATTGCACGAAGTGCGAGCCTGCGGTCTGTGTGGTAAACGGCACCCGCACGGGCAGGGTGCCCACGCCGTTGGTGGTATCGCTGGCGGGCACCGATGCGAGCGTCGCCGAATCGACGATGACATCTACGCGGATAATGCCCTGGCCGTCGGCCTGCCCCTGAATCTGCAGGGGGGTGCTGGTCAGAATTTCCGCATTGGCTGCGGGTGACGTGATAACGGCCTTGGGAGGAGTATTGTTGGACCCGCCGCAGGCTGTGCCGGCCAGCAGCAATACTGTCGCCAGCAGTGCGGTTACGGCGTGATAACGGTTGAGGTGTAAGGAAAGTTTTCTCATCATGCCCTCCATGATCGGCAACCCGGCATCCGTACGCCTGGCCTGCTGTTGCGCGCCTGTCCCTTATTGTAGTGTGTGCAGGGCCTGCTTCGCCTGCGCCTCGGAGATTTCGCCGCTGGCGAACACCTTACCCGGCGCGCTTAACACGATGAAGCGCAGCCGCCTGCCGCGTTTCTTCTTGTCGCTCTGCATCAGTTGCCATACGGCGTCGACATCGATAGCGGGCAGCGCTACCGGCAGCCCGGCAGCCGCCAGCAGTCCGGCCACCTCATCAGCCAGCGCCGCATCGCACAGGCCCAGCGACCGCGACAGCCTGACCGCGCAGACCATTCCCAGCGAAACCGCCTCGCCGTGCTTGACGGCGAAACGGCTCCAGGCTTCGATGCCGTGACCGAAGGTGTGGCCCAGATTCAGCAACGCCCGGCGCCCCTTCTCGAACGGGTCTTCCTCAACCACAGCCCGTTTCAGCTCAATCGCATCCAGGAGCGTCTCAATCAGTTTAGCATCAATATCGCCGCCTAGCTGGGCCGGCAAGGGCACGCCCGCCTGCACGCGCCGGTAGGGTTCGCCGCCCGCAATCAGCGCCGCTTTGACGATCTCGGCGTATCCGCAGCGCACTTCCACGGGCGGGAGCGTGCGCAGGAACTGCGCATCCATGACGACCAGTTCGGGTTGCTTGAATGCGCCAACCAGATTTTTGCCGAACGGCGTATCCACGCCCACTTTGCCGCCGATGCTCGAATCGGCCATGGCCAGCAGCGTGGTGGGAACCTGCACGAACGGCACGCCGCGCAGATAGGTGGCGGCGGCAAACCCGCCGACATCACCCACGACGCCGCCGCCGACGGCGATCACCGCGCTGGTGCGCTCCAGGCCGTGTTCGGAGAGAGCGCGGTAAATGGATTCCACGCTATGCAGGGTCTTGTGGCTCTCGCCGGCCGGGAAGGCGTGCACGAACGAATCGATGCCGGCCTGAGCCAGCGCCCTTTGCACGCGCGCGGCATGCAAAGGGCCGACGTTGTCGTCGGTCAGGATGGCGAACGGCGATGTCCAGCCGCGCCCGGCCAATGCAAAACCAAGCTGGTCGACCGCGCCGCTGCCGAAGATGATATCGTAACCGGCCCCGCCGGCCGCTGAGCCGGCTGTTTTCACAGGGATGCGCATCTGCTCTCCATTAAAAATCGCCAGCGCGCATTCTGCGACCTGTTGCGGCATGCGCGCTGTCGTGTCTATGGCGTAATGCAGTTCCCGGTATGCAGGCGCCCGCTCCTTCAATAGCGCGGCGATGCGCTGCTCAGGCTCGCCGCCGCGCAGCATGGGGCGCGTGGATGCATCCACCCGCTGCAGGATTGCGCCCGGCGCTGCGGTCAGGCATATGCACACGCCCGCGCCCATCAGCGCGCGCCGGTTGGTTTCGCCCACGATCATGCCGCCGCCGGTGGCGATGACGGCGCGCCGGCGCTGGATCAATTCCTGCACCAGCGCGGCTTCGACGCGGCGAAAACAGGCTTCGCCTTTCAGTTCGAAGATGCGCGGGATGCTCATGCCTTCGCGCTGCACGATCAACTCATCCGCGTCGATAAAGTCGTATCCCAGGCGCTGCGCACACAACTGGCCGACTGTGGTTTTGCCCGCGCCCATGAAGCCCGCCAGGATCAGCAACTCACTCATAACCGAACTTCCAGGGTGCGTTATCCATCGGCAACTGATCCAGGCGCAATTGCCGCAGCGCATCGAAACGCGGGCGCATCTCGGCGATGGAATCGCCGCCCAGTTTCTCCAGCAGCGCGTCGGCCAGCACGAAGCACAGCATGGCTTCCACAATGGGGACGGCGCGTGGCACCTGGCAGAAGTCGCTGCGCTCGTAGCGCGTGTCCACGACCGCGCCGCTGCCCAGGTCGACGGATTGCAGCGGGTTCAGTGTGGTGGCAATCGGTTTGAAGGCGACGCGCACCACGATCGGCGCGCCGTTGCTGATGCCCCCTTCCAGCCCGCCGGCGTGATTGCTGCGCTGGATAATCTGCTGCCCGTCGGCGCCAAGGCTGAGTTGATCCTGCACCTGCGTTCCAGGGCGCAGGGTCTCGGCGAAACCGTCGCCGATCTCGACGCCCTTGACGGCATGGATGCTCATGGCGGCGGCCGCGATGCGGGTGGACAGCTTGCGATCCCAGTGGACGTGGCTGCCCAGGCCCGCCGGCACGTTCAGCGCCGCGCATTCGACAACGCCGCCCAGTGTGTCCTTATCCTGCATGGTCTGGCGGATAGCTTCGCGCATTCGTTCCGCGGTTGCCGGGTCATAACAGCGCACGTCGGATGTTTCCGCCGCGGCGAAACGCCGCCGGTACCTGGCGACGAGCGACGGCAGGTCGGGGGCGTCGCCTGCCGGCGGCGCGGCAACCGTTCCGATACTCGTCACGTAGCCGCCGATGCCGATGCCGAATTCCGCCAGCAGCGCCCGGCAGGCCGCGCCTGCGGCGACGCGCATGGTCGTCTCCCGCGCCGAGGCGCGCTCCAGCGCCAGGCGCAATTCGCGGTAGCCGTACTTCACGGCAGCCGTCAGGTCGGCATGGCCGGGGCGCGGGATGGTCATCGGTTCGATGTCGCGGTCGCGCCATTTCATGTGGTCCAGGTTCTCGACGCTGAAGGCGATGGGCGCACCGGTGGTTCGCCCGGCCATCACGCCGGAAGTGATGCGGGCATGGTCGCGTTCGATCTTCATGCGGCCGCCGCTGCCGTAGCCCTGCTGACGACGCGCCAGTTCCCGGTCAATCTGTTCGGACGATAGCGCCAGCCCGGCCGGCATCCCTTCCAGGATGGCCGTCAGGGATGGGCCGTGAGACTCGCCGGCGGTCAGGTATCTGAGCATAGTTTCTATTTTAGTGGTCAGAGATCAGAAGTCGGAGATCAGAAGTCGGAAATCAGAAATCAGAGATCAGAAGTTGAAGGTGTGAGATTGAACATGTGACACCTGACTTCTGGCATCTGACTACTG
>JAKALH010000083.1 GCA_021813225.1 Chloroflexota bacterium | reverse complement strand
TCAACTGAAACTGCTACTTGGTGGTGTTAATGATAGAACTTTATATTTAACATCATGCGTGTGACATTGGTAAGATAGCAGCCAATGAACACGCTCCCCCCTGCCGACCACAACCTGGACGCGCTGGCCGGTCAGATTCGCCGTCTGGGCAACGCCCTGGGCGAAGTGATCACCGCCCTCGAAGGCCCCGCCACCCTGGCGATGGAAGAACAGATCCGCCTGCTGGCCAAGGCCAGCCGCGCCGGCGAGGTCAGCGCCACGGGGCAGTTGCGCGCCGCCACCGCCCAGTTGAGCGCCGCCGACGCCTACGAAATGGCGATGGCCTTCACCACGTATTTCGAACTGGTCAACCTGGCCGAGGAGAACTATCGCACCAGCATCCTGCGCCGGCGCCGCGCCGCGCACATCGCCGCCAGCGGCCCGATCGTGCGCGAATCGATCGAGGCGGCCATCGTCGAACTGAAAGAGCAGGGCGTATCGGCGGAGCAGATGCAGCGGCTTCTCGATAAGCTCGCAATCGAGCTGGTGATTACCGCGCACCCCACCGAGTCGAAACGGCGCACCGTGCTGTCCAAGCTGCGCCGGCTGGCTGCCCTGCTGCGCTCGGACGAGCAGCAGGCGGACGGCGAATCGCCCGCCTCGCTGATTCACCACACCGAACTGGACGCCGAAATCCGGCGCGAGATTGCCTCGCTGTGGCTGACCGACCGCTCGCGCAGCGTGCAGCCCGCCGTGACCGACGAAGTGCGCACCGGCCTGTGGTACTTCGACACCACCGTGTGGGACACCATCCCGCGCCTGCAGGAAGACCTGGAGCGGGCGCTGGCGATGCACTATCCCGGCCTGCGCGCGCCCACGCGCTGGCTCACCTTCGGGTCGTGGATCGGCGGCGACCGCGACGGCAACCCCAACGTCACGGTGCAGGTCACCGCGGAGACGCTGCAACTGCATCGCCGCCTGGCGCTCGATAAACTGAGCGAGGCCACGCACGAGTGGTCGCGCCGCCTGAGCGTCTCGCGCCGGCGCGACCGCATCGCACCGGAGATCGACGGGTTGATCCACGCCTACCAGCAAGGCTCCAGCCACGTGCGCGCGCTGGTCAACCGCTATCCCAATGAGCCGTACCGCGCCGTGATGGGCGGCCTGTCCGGCCAACTGACCGACGCGCGCCAGGAGACGCTGGCGCGGCCGCTGTACCCGTTCTACGCCACGCCGACGCTGGCGCTGTCGCCGACGCTCTCGCTGCCGCTGCCGGTGGCGCCCGTGCCCACCGCCGCGAACATCGCCGCGACGCTGGACATCATCCTGGACAGTCTGCGCCAGGGCCGCAGCGCCGTGCTCATCGGCGGCGAACTGAGCAACCTGCGCCGCCAGTTGGATGTGTTCGGCCTGCATGTGGCGCGCCTCGACCTGCGGCAGCACTCGGCCTGGCACGAACGCGCCGTCGCCGAGGTGCTGGCGCGCCTCAAGCTGGTCGACCATTACGAACAACTGGACGAAGCGGCCAAGGCGGCCGTGCTGAACGAGGCGCTGGCGCAGCCCGGCCGCAGCGTGCTGGACCGCATCGGCTCGCTGAGCGACGAGGCGCGCAACGTCCTGGAACCGATCATGCTGGCGCGCGAGGCCGCGCGGCGCTACGGCGGCGATGTGATGGGCGTATACATCATCAGCATGACCGACGGCCCGTCCGACGTGCTGGAAGTGCTGGCGATGCTGCGCTGGTGCCGCGCCGATCTGGACATCGTGCCGCTGTTCGAGACGCTGCAGGACCTTGACCGCGCCCCGCAGATTTTGAGCGCGCTGTTCGAACATCCGCAGTATCGCGAACATCTGCAGGCGCACGGCCGGCGCCAGATGGTCATGCTGGGTTATTCCGACAGCAACAAGGATTGCGGCTACATCACCGCCAACTGGGCGTTGTTCAAGGCGCAGGAGTCCATCATGCGCACCTGCGAAGCGCACGGCGTCGACCTGACGCTGTTCCACGGGCGCGGCGGTTCGATTGCGCGCGGCGGCGGGCCGGCGGCCAAGGCCATCCTGGCGCAGCCGCTTGGCCTGCGCAGCGGGCATATCCGCATCACCGAGCAGGGCGAGGTGCTGTCCACGCGCTACCACGACAGCGACATCGCGCACCGCACGCTGGAGCAGGTGGCCTATGGTGTGCTGCTGGCCGCGCACACGGCGCAACGGCAACCCGCCGTCCCCGAAGCGTGGTTTGCCGCGATGGAGCGCATGGCCGCTTCAGGCTACGCAGCGTACAAGGCGCTGGTGCACGACGACCCGGACTTTATCCCGTTCTGGCGGGCTGCCACGCCGATTGCGGAAATCGGCGGGCTGAAGTTCGGCTCGCGCCCGGCCTACCGACGCAAGACGCACACCGTCGCCGATCTGCGCGCCATCCCGTGGGTATTCTCGTGGATGCAGAGCCGCTTCGTGCTGCCGGGCTGGTACGGGCTGGGCAGCGCGCTGTACGACATCATCGACGACCCGGCTGCGGGCGGATGCGCCCTGCTTTCCGAGATGTACCGCCGCTGGCCGTTCTTCCAGACCATGCTCGACAACGCGCAGCAGAGCCTGACCAAAGCTGATATGGGCATCGCCGAGCTGTACACGTCGCTGGTGGAAGACGAGTCCATTCGGTCGCGCATCTTCAATGTAATCAGGGCGGAATACGAGCGTACCTGCAAGGCCATCCTGTGCATCACCGGGCAGACGCAACTGCTGGATAACGAGCCGGTGCTGCAGCGTTCCATCCAGTTGCGCAACCCCTATGTCGATCCGCTGAACTACATCCAGGTAGAGATGCTGCGGCGGCTGCGCAGACGGGAAGGGATCAGAGATCAGAGACCGGAGATTGCAGATCGGGAACCGCGAACCGGGGATGACCCCGCCATGCTGCGCGCGGTGATCGAGTTGACCATCAACGGTGTCAGCAGCGGGCTGAGGAATACGGGGTGATAGTAGGGGCGAAGCATTGCCCATCGAAACCACGATTACCGTGACCTATCTGGCGATGCTTCGCCTATACCACGCGCTGATGTAATCCACCCGGAAGCCGACCGAGCGCGCCACCCGTTGCATGGCGATGTTCGTGCTACTCGTGCCCAAGCGGGCCGTATCCATACCGCGCGCCTTCAGGAGTCGCAACCCCGTCAGTAACAAGGCGCGCGCCAACCCGAGACGCTGATATGCAGGGCAAGTCGCAACTGGATCAGTGTGGCCATCTTTACGCCCCGTGATGTGGTTCTCCGCTTCGCTGATCCAGCACATGAGGTAGGCTGCCAGCGACCCGTCTGGCGCAATGACAACCAGGTCGCCTGCCGGGTCGTACTCCGGTACGCGCATCATCGCCAGGCGACTCTCGGTGGTCATGCCCGGAGTGCCAAAGGCTGCGCGGTGTAATTCCGCCAGCGCCTCAGCTTCGTCCACGCCACTCACCGCGCGGATGCGGAACCCTGCGAGAAACACGGGGTCGGGGATAAGCTCACTGAGTGGGCGGACCATGTGCCAGGTGCTCCCTGGCTGCTCTACAAACCCTTGCCCTAGGAGGTGAGCCTTCCTCTCGGCATCTTCTTCCCGGCAACAGGTATCGAGTGCAATCTCGTCCGTACATTGCTCTCCCCAGACCATGATCTCATCCACAATCGAGGCGTTTTTCTCACGCCCATCATATTCATAGGCAAGATTGTTAGGCGGGTTGATAAAGGCAAACGCGACCGGCCGTTCTTGCCCGTCGAACCACAAGCGCGTTTTAGCGCGAATATCGGCAATGCCCATTAGCTCTTGCAAGTCCGCAATGCCAGGGTAATCAGCCATACACTTACCAGGCCGGACGGCGCGCAATACGTCGATCATGCGCTGCACGTCTTGCGGATCAGAATAGACGCGGCTAGTAAAGTCTGTCATCGTCACATCTCCCTGTTTTGGAATGACGCTCAGTCTCTGACAAAGAGTCCCCCTTGGAAGCCGGCGTTCACGAGGCCCTCACCCCAGCCCTCTCCCGGCGTACCGGGCGAGGGAGCAGGCCAGCCACCTTTATCCCGCGGAACGCTGTACTCAGCGTCTTCGGCGGGACAGGGATTGGGGGCGAGGGCCATTCCCTACATCAGACGTAGCTTGCCAGCGCAGCCTCCGCCACACCGGCAGCCAGGGGAGCAACCTTCGACGTAACCACCTCATCTGCGACGCCGCGCGCGTTCACCAGCCGGTAGTACAGCCCGCGCTGCGCCATCAGTTCGGCGTGGTTGCCCTGCTCGGCGATATGGCCTTCCTGCATCACCACGATCAGGTCCGCGTTGCGGATGGTGCTCAGGCGGTGCGCGATGACGAACGCGGTGCGCCCTTTCAGCAGCACGCTCAGGGCGCGCTGGATCATGCGCTCGGTCTGCGTGTCTACCGACGAAGTCGCCTCGTCGAGGATGAGGATGCGCGGGTCGGCGATCAGCGCGCGCGCAAACGACACGAGCTGGCGCTGTCCCAGCGACAGGCGCGAACCGCGCTCCTGCACTTCGTAGTCGTACTTCTCGGGCAGCTTGTTGATGAACTCATCCAGGTGCACCGCCCGCGCCGCCGCTTCGATCTCTGCGCTGGCGGCGCTCAGGCGGCCATAGCGGATGTTATCGCCGATGGTGCCGCTGAAGATGAACGGGTCCTGCAGCACCAGCGATATCTGGTTGCGCACGGTCGCCAGTTGCACGTCGCGCAGGTCATGCCCGTCGATGCGCACACAGCCCTCGGTGGGGTCATAGAAGCGCATGATGAGGTTGACGATGGTCGTCTTGCCCGCGCCGGTCGGCCCGACGATGGCGACGGTCTGCCCCGGCTTCACGTGCAGGCTGACGCCCCGCAGCGCGGACTTGCTGGTCACCTCGTATTTGAAGTGCACATCCTCGAACTGCACCTCGCCCTGGATGCGCGGCATGGGCGCGGCGCCGGACCGATCGGCCACTTCCGGGCGCGCGTCCAGAAACTCAAAGATGCGCTCCGCCGACGCCATGGCGCTGAGCACCTGCGAGTACACGCGGCTGAGCGCGCTGACCGGCCCCCAGAAGCGCCACAGGTAGTTGATGAAGGCCAGGATGATGCCGATGCTCATCGCCCCGGCGATGATCTGATTCGCGCCGTACAGAATCAGCAGGAACGTGCCGCTCACGCCGATCAGCTCCACACTCGGCCAGATCAGGTTGTCCCAGCGGATGGCGCGCAGGTTGGCGTCGCGGTTCATCTGGTTGATGCGCGTAAAGCGCGCGATGTTGCGCTCCTCGCGGGAGAACGCCTGCGTCACGCGCACGCCGTTGATGCTCTCGTTCAGGTTGGCGTTCAGGTTCGAGGTGCTCTTGCGCACGTTCACCCAGTTGCTTTCGATGCGGTTGCGCAGGCGCCCGAACAGCAGATAGAACGACGGCGTGATGCAGAACGCGATCAGCGCCATCTTCCAGTTGATCGCCAGCATCAGCATGACGATGCCGATCAGGCTGAAGCCTTCCACCAGGATGGTCGTCATGCCGCCGCTGATCAGGTCGTTGATGGTGCCGACGTCGCTGGTCACGCGCGACATGATCTTGCCCACCGGGCGGTTGTCGTAGAAGCGCAGCGACAGTTGCTGGATGTGCCCGAACAACTGGCTGCGCAGGTCGTACAGCACGCTCTGGCCCACCTGGTTCACCTTGTAGGTGCGCAGGTAGCCGGCGCCCCAGGCCAGGAAGCGGAATACCACCAGCACGCCGATCAGCGCCAGGATGAGCGAAACCTGTTTGTTCGCCACGCCGTCGTCGATGATCAGCCCCAGCAGGTACGGCTCCAACAGTGTCGCTACCGTTCCTACCAGGATGAACAGCCCCACCACCGCCAGCGAGCGCTTGTAGGGGTTCAGGTACTGCATCAGTCGCCTGAAGTAGGTGTAGTTGAACGGCTTCTCTTCGGCCTCGCTCAGTTCCTCTTCGAAGTCTTCGTAGTTCGCTGCCATTGTTACTCTGCCATTGCACTTGCTGGACTCCCGGAATCTGCGAGATTCCAGGAGTCTGAATGGTTTGCGGGATTGCGAAACACCTGCACAGGTCCGTGCCACATCTCGGTGTCCAGTTCGATCTCGAGATACTTGCCGCCGGTGTGGCGGTCGATCACCTTGCGCCAGAATGCCTGTGCCGGCGTATTCTCGGCCATTTCGCTCACTTCCCATACGCCGTCGAACCGGTCGAACAGCCAGCGCGCAGCGGCGGCGCCCACGCCCCGGTTCCGATATTTGCGCATGACGAAGAACTCCTCGACCAGCAGATGGGCGCCGTTCAGCAGCCCGGCTTCGGCCAGTTGACTTGTCTGGCTGTCCTGCGGCCTGAACAGGCTGCCGCCGTGCAGCCAGGCAAAGCCGGCCAGTTTGCCGTCGAGGCGAAACAGCCAGGCGGACCAGTTCCGATCCGGCCAGTGGTCGGCGAGGAAGTCATCGCCGGTGTACAGGCCATCGTCGCCGACATCTGCATGGGTATACGGGCTGAAGTCGTGGCAATATAACTCGTATAACCGCCGCAACAGTATGGCGTCCCGCCGCACGGCTCTTTGTATGTCGAGGTTCACCATCAGCGAATCTCCAATCTCCCTCCTCTTTCCTACAGCGCCTTGCGCAGGGTGAAACTGCGCTGATATGGCCGGTAGCCGCTGCTTTCGTACAGGTGCAGAGCCTTATTCGGGTTTTCGGCGTCGACACCCAGGGCCGCTTCGGTCATGCCCAGGTCGCGCAGCAGCTTCAGGCTGCGCATGATCAAGGCGCGCGCCAGCCCCTGGCGGCGCCAGGGCCGCCGCACACAGATGGGGTCGGTCCAGCCGCGCCTGACGCCCAGTCGGGCGTTCTCGCGCTCGTAGATGCTGTTCAGCACCATGCCGGCCACCTCGTTGGTGCGTGTGTCCCACGCCACCTGCCAGAGATGCGGCTGCGCTTCAGGCCAGTTGACGAACGCCTGAAAGTCTTCCTCGCTCCGAGGGCGGTGGCCCCAGTGGTCCTGGAAGGCTTCTTCCGACGCTTCCCAGATCGGGCGCATGTGCTCCGGCAGCACCGGGCGCACTTCCAGCCCCGCAGGCAGCGGCCATTCGTCCGGCACATCGTCCAGCGTGGGGCGCACCATCATGTAGCCGTAGCGGATGACGTGATAACCCGAATGTTTGAGCAGCGCCAGGCGCGATTGCGCGTTCTCCATGCTGTAGGCCTGGATGAAGCGCGGCTCGCCGGCGGGGTGGGTTGCGGCGATGGCTGCGATGCGCTCTTCCTGCCAATGCAGCAACGCGCGCCCGATGCCCTGCCCGCGCCACTGCGGATGAATCTGGCCGGTGATGCCATACAGGCGTTCGTCGGCGTCGTTCACCCACCACAATACGCAGCCAAAGCCGACCAGCCTGCCATCGACTTCGGCCATCAGCATATCGGTTGACAGATCGCAATTGGACAGGTGCGCGTAGTCATAGGCCAGCCTTTCCACGGTGTACAGCTCGTCGATGTGATCTGCGGCGTTGGCGGCGTTGGCGATGTCTACCATGGCCGGATAATCATGTTGTGAATCAAACGAGCGGAACGCCAATCCCGGAATAGCTGGGGCATTCTTCATCATCGTCTCCGTGGTCATTTTTCTCCTTTAGCGACGAAGGACGAACGAGCATCTTCCGCCCTTACTTCATTCGTCATCTGTCTTTCACCAAATGCTTCAGATACCAGACATCGTTGGCGTCCAACGCATGCTCTTCGATATTGTCATTCGCCAGTTGACCTGCCAAGGCACAGGGCAGATAGGCTACTACCGTCTCAGCGCCCAACTCCGCCGCCTTCTGAGCAGAAATGGACAACAAGCGGTGTATATGCGCTGGGTCATTCGCCCACTCAGCAGGCACCCATAGATCGGCCCGCGCCGCAGGCGGGCTATTCAGCCATCGCCATACAGTCACCAGGCAGATGCCCCATTTGCCATCCCGGAAATTCACTCGGCTCGCCCAGAAGGGCGTGCCCAAAGGCCAATCGGCTGCTTGAGGATTCAACACGATGCGCCATAGATAGCGCCAGCGGAACCCGGCTGCCTCGCGATGATTCAGCGATAGAAGATGCGCCGCCTCCGTCTCGTAATCTCCTTTCAGCGGGAATGCTTCATGCGGCGGTACATCATACCGACACAGGTGTAGTAGCGTCACCTGCCCATTGGGCCACATGGGCTTATACCCTCGCTTAAGCAGCAGGTGTGGGCTTCCACCTGAGCCGTGCGGGTTGCACCAGAAGCGATGATACCCGCGCGCTTCTCCGCGTGCCTCCACGTTGTCCAGCAACCATTCCTCCAGGTCATCATGGAAGAATTCAGGCAGGACTTCCAGCAACTCCATGTGTGCGTAGCGGCCAAACGGCTCTGGCTCATCGTCATACCACAGTTCGATGTTCCCCACCAAGCTGTCGTTTTCCCGGGTCAACACCCATACGTCAAAGCCTAAGTCTTGATATGCCTTCAGATGACGCTCACAGAGGTATTCGTGCATCCACGGCCCGCCGAGCCGGAACCATGCTTCCGGGTTATCGATCTGCTCTACCGGTGGCCTCTCGCCCACGATGGCGCGATGCAATTGCACCAGGCGCGGCACGTCCTGCAGGACAACTTCACGTAATATGAGATTCTGTCCATGCCAGTCCAGGCTATTCAGAATGTAATCGGTCATTGGCGTTTTTCCCATAGGTCACACTCCTGGGCGAAGCACCGCAAACCATGATTGTGAGGCAGTGCTTCGCCCCTACTCGTCACCAACCTGCCACCTGTTCCCACTCGCTGAGAATTGGGATTAATTCGCGCACCTGTTCTATTAAGTCCGGGTGCTCATCTTATGTATACAGGTTTGTTATCGCAGTTCCTATGGATAATGGCCGTGTTGGCGGCGACGTTGTCCATCTCAGATCTCTAATCCCTAATCTCTTCCTTCACGCAGTGACCGCGCGTTCCCACTCTGTCAGCAAATTCTCCAGGCGATACTGCTGCGTCGCGTACTCTCTGCTCAACCGTTGGACTTTATCCGCCGTGCCGAACCTGCCCGCGGTCTGTAAATCGCCGGCCAGGCGCGCCAGCAGCGCCTCCTGCTGTTGGATTTGCGTCTCCATCTGCGCGATGGTGCGCTCGCGCCTCTTCGCCTGGTTATCGACCTTGCGCACCTGTACGACCTGCTGCTTGGCCTCTTCGCGCTGGCGGGCCGCCGTCTGTTTCGCCGCGTTGCTCCGGCGCTCGCGTTCCGCCAGGAACTCCTGATAGCTGCCTTTGAACAGTGTCAGCCGGTTATCGCGCCCCAGTTCCCACACCTGCGTCGCCAGGCGATCCACCAGGTAGCGATCGTGTGACACCAGCAGAATCGTTCCG
>JAKALH010000082.1 GCA_021813225.1 Chloroflexota bacterium | reverse complement strand
CCCCGACGGCTACGGCCACCATGACGACAACGCCGACGCCGACGGAAACGCCCACCCCGACACCAACCCCCACTCCCACGCCGACGCCGTTCATCGGCAACTTTAACGGCCATTGGAACCTGGCAGGCGCGAGCCAGGGGCCTGGCGCAGTTGCCGACCTGCAGCAGAATGGCACCAGCGTGGTCGGCACTTTCAACAACGGGACGACTACAGGCGCGGTGAGCGGTTTCGTGTCCGGCAGTACGCTGTCCGGGCAATTCCGAACGGCCTTCGGCAGCGGTACCTTTGTGTGGAGTCTGACCAGCAATGGGCAGCAATTCCAGGGCACATGGAGCGATACGAATGAATGGTGCGGCTGGCGCAATGGATCGACCCGGCCCGTGCCGTGCAAACCATCGCGCGTGATTCGCATCTCGCCCGACATTCTCGACAAGGTGTTCAAGATCACGCTCGTCGCTCCGACACCCTGACAGGCGATGCCACTATGTCTGAAGTTTTATTCGATATACCGAATCCGCCGAGCAACACCGTCATCCTGGACCCGGCCCATAAAGGCCTGGCGCAGTTCACCGTCAACAACATCAGCGGGCGGCCGCTGCGGCGCGTGGCCGCCCGGCTGACCCCTGTGCCCGATGCCACCGCGGTATATGGCAAGTGGCTGACGCTGGACCCCGCCGGGTTCTGCGAGTATGGTATTGCAGGCTCGCAGCAATACACGGTTACGATTGCAGCGCCCGCAGAAGCCGCCGCGGGGAGTTATGCGTTTCGCCTGGACGTGTGGGAAGACGCCAATCCGGACGACACACTGATGAGCAGCCCCGGCATCACGTTCGCGGCGCCGGCTGTCGCGGCGAAACCGCAACCGGTTATCCCGTGGTGGGTACCGGTGATTGCGGGAGCGGTCGTCGTGCTGATCATCGGCATCTTCATCATCAGCCGTATCCCGCCCGGCCCGACGCCAACACCCCCGCCGGTGGCGACCACGCCGCCGCCGATTGTCGGCAACTTCAACGGGCACTGGAACCTGGCCGGCGCGGGGCAGACGGCGGGCGCGCGCGCGGATATCGTGCAGAGCGGCTCGACCGCGCACGGCACCTTCTTCAACGGAACGTCGAACGGGACGCTGATCGGCATCATCTCAGGGCTGTCCATGTCCGGGCAATGGCAGGCCGGCGGGAGCACGGGCACATTCGCGTGGATTCTCGTCAACCAGCAAAGCAAACAGTTCCAGGGTGTCTGGTCAACGACCAACGCCTGGTGCGGCTTCCGGGATGGGTCTCCGCAGCCCAACCCGTGCAAGCCCAGCCTCATCATCAAGATTCCGCCGGATATCGAGAAGCGCCTGCCCGACCTGAAACTCACGCTGGCGGCTCCCTGAACGACGATGAACACGCAAAAAGCGGCGCTGATCGCCCTGTGCGCGCTGGTGGTGCTGTTTATCTTTGGCATCGCCGGCGGGCTGCGCGGGCAGGCGTCGCCGCAACCGATCAATCTAAGCGATCTGTCGGGCAGTTCGCTCAATTCGCTTGTCAGCGCGCCGCTCGACCTGAACGACCTGACCCGCACGGGCGGGCCAGCGCAGTGCCTGCAGAAGAACAACCGTCAGTTCGCCGTCCCGGCTAATACGACCTGCGCGTTTGTCATTGCCCAGTCGGCGATGCCGACGCGCAGGCTGACGCTGCATCTGCTCACGCCATCGGTCGCGGTGGATGTGGTCTTCCTGCAGAACAGGAAGCAGGCATTCGACGTCAGGCAATCGCTGCCTGCGGATGACCCGCTCAAGCTCAGCATCTTCAACGCGGACGATGCAGCAAAACCGGCCACGCTGGCGTTGACCTGCCGCGGCATGACTATGTGCCGGGTCGCCATCCAGTAGGCTCAGCGGTTGGCGAGTTTCACAAGCCCAAGCACCTTGAGGATGGCGGGGATGGCGCCGATCAGCAGGATGAGCCACCAGATCGTGCCGCACAGCGCCACGAGTATCGCGGCGATGCCGTCGGTGATGCTGACCAGGAAGCCGGGCGGGAACCCTTGCAGAATGCTGACGACCACGTTGCCCAGCAGTGAGCAGCCAATCAGCAGGAGCAGACCTTTGCGCTCCAGGAAGCGCTGCTGAGACAGCACCAGCACGATCGCGAAGGCGACCTTCAGCGCCATCAGCAGGCTGAGCACCACGCTGGCGGTGCCGCGGTTGAAAAAGCCGTACAGGATGAGATAGGCGATGGTGCCGAAGGGCACCGCCAGCAGCAGCGACACCATCAGAATCACCAGGAACAGCGCGGAGAAGATGGCCGCGATGCCCGCGATCACCGACAGCAGCGACACGATCAGCGACAGGCAGCCCTGCACGTTGGCCTGCACGTCCTGGCGGATGACCAGGCCGGAGCCGGTCAGCAGGATGGTGAACAGCAGGACGCCGTCCAGCACCGCCATATACAGGATGCCCAGGCCGGGCGGTTTGCCCTGCGCCGCCAGCTCGGCTTCCTGCTGCCGCATGGACGGATCGTTGTACGCTTTGAGCACCTCGGGGTCGTTGGGCAGCAGGCTGGCCACGCTGCCAGCCCCGTTCAGCGCGGTGACAAAGCGGTTGATGAACAACGAGGAGCCGATTTCCAGCAGAAAGACCAGCAGGATCAGCACTACAGCCGCGACAAACAGGGGTTTCCGTATGGTGTCCACTTGTTATCCTGTTCCACTGCCAATACACGTCGACCCGTGGCATTTTACCGTGCGATATTTCGCTCAGCGTTCGTTGAGCAGGTGATACACATCCATCAACGCGGTGAACCGGCTGCTGTCGCCGCCCGTGTCGGGGTGATATTTACGGGCCAGTTCGCGGAAGCGCTTTCTAACATCTGCGCTGCCGGCCTGCGGCGGCAGACCCATGAGCGCCAGCAGATGCGGATCGTAGCCGCGCCCGCCGTCCAGCGTCACGCCGTTTTCGCGGCAGTACTGGAAATAGACGAAGCAGATGAAATCGGAGAATACGGCCTTGCGCTGCGCGTCGTCCAGCCGTTCGAGTTCATCCAGAGGATAGCGCACTGTGTGCGGCTCGCCCGCGCGCAGCGAGAAGAACTCATTCCACACCAGCCCGGCATTGTGCTGCGGGAGGGGTCTGCCCTTGTACCGGATCGCGATCTCAGTCTGCCGCAGGTCTTTCAGTTTGCGCTTCAACTGGTCGCGGTACATGGCTTATCCTTCGACCGCGGCGCGATTTCCGCGGGCGGTTTTGCTGACGCACATCAGCCGGTCGGCGCCGCGGTTCCAGTACGTGACGCGCCGGTCCGTATCGACGAAATAGACGCCGTCGTACAGATCGTCGAGTATTTCCCTGTAGAAGTCACCGTCTGTCGACATGGCATCGCCGGCCCGCACATGGCGGGCGCCCTCCCTGCTGGCGGATTTATCGTATCGCGTATCGGCCAAATGCGCAATATGCCGAGTTGCCGTTACTCAGGCTGGCACGTCAGTCAGTCGCCGCGAAAGTTTCTGACACATTTGCCCGGCGACTCCAAGCCCCCTAAAGGGGGCTGGAGCAGCACTGCGTTGCGCGCGGTTTCAACCGCCGCGTAAGTTGCGGCCACTCCCTGCCGTCTGCTCGTAATCCGCCCGGTCGACACGGTAAAAGACATAGGCTTCACCGCGAAACCTGGCCTGGCGCTCAAAGCGCATGCCGATTTTCTGCATCACGCGGATTGATGCGGCGTGGTTGGGCACTGTGAAGGCCAGCAGGTGGTCGAACCCAGCCACTTCGAACCCGTAGCGGATTAGAGCGCGGCCCAGCTCGGTTGCCAGCCCGCGCCCCCAGTACGCCGGCATGAGCGCCCACTCCAGTTCCGGCTCGCGCGTATCGAAGCCGTTCTCGGCGCTCCACAGTGGATTGATGCCCGCTCGCCCGACCACGATGTCGCCATCGCGGTACACCAGCGGGCAGTTGAAGAACCCCAGCGTGTACCCGCTGCGCTCGTGCAGGCCCCACTCCCAGATGCTGCGGATTTCCTCTTCCGGCGAAGGCAGCCCGCCCTTGTTGTAGTGTTCGGCCACCAGCGGGTCGGTGAGCAGGGCGCGCAGCGGAGCCAGATCGGTCTCCCGCCAGGGGCGCACGTACAGCCGCTCGGTCTGCAGGACGATGGCGGGATGCTCAATCATCAGAGGTTTGACCATGTGGATGTCTTCCGGCTCTTTGGCAAACAATTCCGGGACCGGCTGCGCCGTCGGTTGGAAGCCCCGGATGATGTAGAAGCCGACCGCCGAGGCGGATGGCGTGGCCGAGACATACAGAGACACCGCCCCGTCCGCGCGCGCCAGCCGCTCGACCTCGCGCAGCAGTTGCGTGGCGATTCCCTGCCGACGATATGGCCGGCTGACGAACAGGACGGCCAGTTGCGCCATGCTGCGGGTCAGTTGATAGCGCACGATGGCGACGCCGGCCAGGCAGTCGCTGTCGAATGCGCCAAGCAGCGTCCCGCCTGCCTCCACCAGCGGCCGCCATGCTTCGATCATCCCGCGCACACTGTGCGGCCCGGCGCCTTCGGCAGCCCAGGCTGGCACCTGCCAGTCGACGGCCTCCGCGGTGATGACACCGTCTCTGGCGGTGTAACCCAGCGTCACGTGTTCGCTGCGGTCGATTTCTGCGATGCGCCCGATTTCGCGCGCGGCCATCTGGCGGACGGTGGTGTGTGGGTGTTGCGGCATCGTTGTCCCCTGTTGTTACAGCGCAATATACACCGCCTCGAACAACTATGGACGTGTCGCAGGCGCGCGCCGGGACGGCCGCGATTCTCCCATGACGTCAGGGGCGGCGTTCATGGCGCACACCGCGCGGGTCGATTCCCGTGGTGAACAGCCAGCTCAGGTCGTAGCCGCCGTAGGTGATTGGCCGGCCCTGTTGCAGCAGCAGGAGTGCGAATTTCTTCAGCGAGTCGAACTCGCGGGTGCAGCCGAACAGCTTCATGCACCTGGCGGCCTTGTACAACCTCACCGGCCAGTCCTGCCAACGTTGATCCGGCGCGGGAGACGCCAGGTAGTCCGCTGCGTGCAGATTCCAACCCCACGACGCCGCTACCAGTTCGGCTCCGCGCCGCAGATCGCGCATGAAGGCGGCATCCTTCTGCAATTCCGCGATGTCGCCCTCGTACACGGTGTAGGCCAGCCCCTGCCCGCGGCTGGATTCGTCGATGGGAAACGTCCACCAGTCGTAATGCTCGTCGTGGAAAGCCTGCCAGTCGCCCCGGCGCGCCCACGCCTCGAACTGTTCTGATTGCTGTTTGTGCCGTGCTTTCAGCGCCGCGATGCCAGCGAACTGCGGGTCTGTGTTATTTCCTGACACGCCGTTGTTTCGGGTTTTCCTTGAGTCTGGGTCGCGGGTCGGGCAGTTGGTAGACCTGTTCGGGGCTGACCGTCCAGTCTGGCAGCGTCTTCAAGAGCGAGGTTAACGCGCCGGAAGGCGCGTCAACCAGCAACATGCGCGGCGAGCTTTCGTCGAGCATCTTCAAGCCGGGGAGCGCCTTGATTTTGTCGACATCCCCGGCCGGCTTTGCGCCTGCCTGTATATAGCGGAGTATGTAATGACTCATGGTTCGGGTGCCGCGACACCCGGTCACGGCACCATGCCCTGACCTTCATAGATCGGCGCGAAGCCCAGATCTCTGGCAGCCTGCAATACTGCGGCTGCCATCGCGTCCGAGCGCGCCTGATCCCTGCTCATACCCAGTATATCCCCGCGCGCGCCGAGCAGTTTAGCGGCGATGCCGGCTGCAGCGGGGCATGCCATCGACGTGCCGTCCAGCACCGCATAGCCGCCCGGGTAAGTGGAGATGATGCCGACGCCTGGAGCGGTCAGGTCGATTTCAGGCCCGATATTGGAGAAGGATGCGATGTAGTTCTTCCTGTCTCTGCCGTAAGGGGGCATCGCTTCGGCGGTCTGCGTCGTGGCGCCGGGGTAGGTGCCTTTGCGCCCCAGGGCGGAGACGGCGATGGAAAGCGCGTCCGACGCCGGGAAGGAGACGCGCTGCCGCCCGTCGTTGCCCGCCGCTACGATGACCACACAACCGCTGCCGCGCGCGTCCGCGATAGCGCCCTTGGTGGCGTCGTCGGCGGGGCCGCCGCCCAGGCTCATATTCAGCAGGTCACAGCCATCGCTCACTGCGGTGTCAATTGCCTTGGCGATGGCGTAGTTAGACGCCTGCCCGCTGCCCTGCCCGAACACGCGGTAACTGCGCAGCGTGACGCCGGGCGCCACACCACGAATGCCCGCCGGCGGGGTGCCGTGCGCGGCGATGATGCCCGCCACGTGCGTGCCATGCCCCTCGCCGTTGTCGCCGTAATCGTTCGGGTTCTCGCCCACCACGGTGTTCGCCCCGCCCGCGATGGTCAGGTCGGGGTGCGCGGCGACACCGGTGTCGATCACGCCCACGGTGATGCCAGCGCCTGCCGTATCCGCCGCGTTGCCGTAGAAATGGCGCAAGGCATCTCGGTAGCTCAGGTCGACCGGTATCAGGGGAATCTGCATCCCGCTGGTCAGCGTAATTTTCTTCTTCAGGGCCGGCCAGTAACCCGTTGCAGGGTAAATGTACAGACGCTCGATTTTCTTCGTCGACGAGCCGAACGCCAGCGTGACAACGCCCTGATTATTGGTCACGCCCTGCGCCCCTGTCCGTTGCGCAAAGTTGGTGAAGGCAACGACGGTAGCCCCCGGCACGGGGCTGCCGTTCTTGCGCGATACGATGGTGACTTTGATTTTGACGCCTGCTGCTGCGGCGGCGATCCTCGGGCCGGACATCACGGTCAGGTGCGGCGCTACCGCCGGCTGGTAGTAGACGAGCGGGACCAGCCGCAGCCCCGGCTGAGCGCGGCGCAGTGCGGCAAAAGACTCGGCGTCGGCTTCCACCAGCTTGGCGCCGTCTTCGTGCACCGAGTCGAGCACCTTGATCCCCAGTTGCGGCTGTTCGCCGATGTTGAAGATGTCCTTGCTTGTCGCTGACATGTGATGAAGGGCGAGGTTGACCAGGAACCGCCCCGATTCGCCGGTATCGGCGCGTGCAAAGCTGCGCATCCCCTGCGCGGGCAGGATGATGAATTGTTGTGTGGCTGGCGTGGTAGCCATAGATAACCCTCCTGACGGAAAAATGCGTCGGACTGACGCGGGATTGCTCGTCAACAACACCGTAGCAAACGCGATCCGATTACTGGCATCACCTCCTGTGGCGCACCGAACAGGCTGCGACGTAATGCATTGAAAACAGGGATGTCTGGCAGGCTGATTAACCGCATTGATATCTTATCTCATATATCAATACCGTCAACGCGCGGAAAAAGATATCAGCAACTCAAAATATGGCCGAGTGAGGTCAATCGGGGGCTGGTTCAAGGCGCGCAGTGATACGCACCCCATTTGGCGGCATCGACTGTATACCCGTCCCGCCGAAGCCGCGCTGCTCCCCACGCCTGCTGCAATGCCGATGAGATGGAACGCACAGCGCGCGCCCGTTGTTGAGGCGCGCCGATGGAGTACACCGGACCGGCACAGGCTGCCCTCAGCGTCCAGCGACGGTCCGCGTCGCGGCAGATGCGCTGATGGGCACCCGCACGCGGTCGCGCCCGCCGACTTTCGCCGAGTACATAGCTGCGTCGGCGCGCAACAGCAGCGTGTCGATGTCCGCGTCGCCGGGCTGCAGACAGGCCACGCCGATGCTGACCGTCACGGTATAAGGCGCGCGAGTGGCCTCCACGGGCAGGCGCGCGATGGCATGGCGCAGCCGTTCCGCCACGATCGCGCTGCGCGCCAGGTCCGAATCGATGAGCAGCGCAGCGAACTCATCGCCGCCCAGGCGCGCCAGCACGTCCGTTTCGCGCAGTTGCGAGCGGAACAGCTCAGCGGCGGCCTTCAATACGCTGTTGCCGATATGGTGACCACAGGTATCGTTGACCTCTTTGAAGTGGTCGATGTCCAGCACCAGCAGCGCAAGCGGCAGATTCAGACGCCGCGCACGCGTGAAGGCGCGCGCGGCTGACGCCGCGAACTCCCGCACATTCAACACATCGGTCAATGGGTCCAGTGCGGCCAGCCGGCGCACGGCGGCTTCGGCGGCCTGCAGCTCCTGTTCGTTGCGCGTGGTCACCAGGCTCAGCAGGCTGAACGCCAGCGCCACTTCCAGCATGATCAACACAAGCCCGAAGGCGACCGAGTCGAGTGCGGAGACCATCGCCGGATCGTAGAAATCGGCGCGCATGCCGGTATGCAGCGCAACGAGCAGCCGCAACACATTCAAACCGCCGAGGCCGGCCAGCACGAGGCCGGTATACGCGGCTCCGCTGTGCAGGCGGGAATGTTCGGCCAGCACCGCGCCGGCCCCCCGCAACAGCAGCGCCCCATACAGCAGCGAGACGATGACGATGCGCGCCAGGATATCGTCAATAGCGAAGAAAAACACGCTGTATGCCAGCATGCCCAGCGCAGCCAGTGCGAACATCGCGTAGCTTGGCGGCCTGCCCAGGAAGCGGAGCAGCCCGTGACACAGCGCCACGATGCTGAGGGTATTAAGGATGTTTGGCGTATAGACATCGACGATATCAGGGATGAAACCGCGCACCGTAAACAGCGCGCCGGATGCAATCTGCAGTGCGATGGCAACCACCCACAGACGGTAACCGGGGTAGACCCCGCCGCGGCTGAGATTGACGGTCATGACCAGTGTCAGGATCGCTGCGATCACTGTTGCGGCCAGCGCCATCGTGCGTGCGTCGAAGTTCATGCTCATGCGCGCGGCTCCCTGCCACACCGCGCCCTGCCATCACAGGTTAACGGGTTTCCGGCGAGGTCGCCAGTAGCAATTTGGCCTAAAAGATGTTCTGCGCCGGCTGGATGACCGAGGCGGACGGCTGGACATAAGCCTCGATCGGGGTGCGCTCGCGACGGTGGTTGGTGGCTTTGGCCTCGTACATGGCGGTGTCGGCGCGCCGGAACATGGCGTTCACATCCGCGTCGTGCTGCAGCATGATCGTGCCGCCGATGCTGATGGTGACGCCGATAGGGATGCCGTTTTCATAGGTGGACACCTGCGCGACGGCGTTGCGCAGATTGTTGGCGACGACTTCGGCGCCGGCCAGGTCGGTGTCGGGCAGCAGGGCGGCGAACTCGTCGCCGCCGATGCGCGCCAGGATGTCCGCGCCGCGCAGGTGCTCCTGGCAGTGCGAAGCGATGGCCTTCAGCACCTCGTCGCCGGCGGCGTGGCCGTACGTATCGTTGATGTCTTTGAAGCGGTCGACATCCATGACCAGCAGCGTCAGCGGCTGGCGGGTGCGGCGCGCCCGCGCAATGATCTCGGCGGCGCGTTGCTTAAAATACCCGACGTTGTCGACGCCGGTGAGGGGATCGGTGGTGGCCA
>JAKALH010000001.1 GCA_021813225.1 Chloroflexota bacterium | reverse complement strand
GTTGTCGGAGAGCTTGCCGCCGCCCTCGCGCAGCAGCCGCTGCACGCCCTTGATCGTATAGCCCTGGATATACAGCAGATCGGAAATCCCACGCAGCAGGGCGATGTCGTCGGGCCGGTAGTAGCGCCGTCCGCCGCCGCGCTTCAGCGGGCGGACCTGGGCGAACTTGGTCTCCCAGAAGCGGAGGACGTGCTGGGGGATATGCAGCTCGTCGGCCACCTCGCTGATGGTGCGAAACGCGGCCGGCGCCTTGCGCGGGCGGGGGCGATCCTCGGCGTCCGGCGGCGGGTCCGAGGGGCCCATCAGCAATCGGCGTCCTCGGCCGCGGCGAGGCCGATGACGCGGGCGCGCATGGTCATGCTGGGCCTGGAGATGACCGGCGAGCCGCCCTACCGCGTCGTCTACCTGCACGGATTGATCCGCACCGCCGACGGCGAGAAGATGTCCAAGTCCAAGCCCGATAAGCTGGTCGATCCGCTGGACATGATCGACATCTACGGCACAGACGCGCTGCGTTTCTACCTGGTAACCGCCGGCGCAGCCGGCGGCGACATCAAGATTGATGTGAAGATCGTCGATGGGAAGAAGCGCGTCGAACGCATCGAAGGCGCCCGCAACTTCGCCAACAAACTGTGGAACGCGGCGCGCTTCGTGCTGGGCAAAGTGGAAGCGTATCAGCCGCAGCCCGGAGATGCCGCAACCGGCTACAGTCTGGCTGACGCATGGATTCGCGCGCGCGGGAATCAGGTCGTGGCGGATGCGCGCCGCCTGATGGACGACTACCAGTATGGCGAAGCGGGCCGGCTGATCTACGACTATGCCTGGGGCGATGTATGCGACTGGTACCTGGAGCTATCCAAGCTGCAGACATCCCGTCAGACGATAGAGACGCTGATCTGGTCGGCAGATCTGATGCTGCGTTTGCTGCATCCATTCATGCCCTATGTGACCGAGGAATTGTGGCAGCACCTGAAGGACACCGTTGCGCACACCAGCGCCCAGGACACTCTGCGGTTACCCGATTTCTCATGGAAGGCGCTCATGCTGGCGCCCTATCCTGCCGCCGACCCTGTTTACGCCGGCGCGGACGTGCAGGCACGTGCCGCCGCGTTGCGCGATATGCCGGCAGTACAGGATGTGATCCGCGCCATCCGCAATGCGCGTGCTGAGTACAAAGTGCCGCCGGACAGGCGCATCGCTGCGCTGCTCAGCGCCGGGAGCATGACCGCCGTGCTCAACGACCAGCGCAAAGCGATTGCCGCGCTGGCGCGCGTCGATGAAGCGCACTTGATGGTGGCCGAATCGCTGCCCGCGCCGGCCGATAAATGCGTCACGCTGGTGCTGGGCGAAGTGACGGCGCACCTGCCGATGTCCGGGCTGGTCGATCTCGATCTGGAGCGCCAGCGCTTACAGACCGAGTTGGACGAACTGGAGAAGCAGATCGCCAAGTCGGAAGGTTTATTGAACGGCGACTTCGCCAGACGCGCACCGGCTGCCTTGATCGAGAAGGAACGCGCCCGCCTGGCGGAGGCACTCAGCAAACGCGACCAGATCAGCGAGCACCTGGCGCAGTTGTAGGATGAGCAAAACGCTATGCAACAGCCCTACCCGATCCTGGAATTCGATCAGGAAGCGCAGGCAATCATTGAGCCGTCGCGCGTCGTCAAGCCGATGGATATTCCCAAGCAGGCTGTGGTGTGCTTTTTCCAGGACGTCATCACCAGCCTGCTCGAAGACAACCATCTCAGGTTGATTGCGCAGCAGCACAGCGAGATCGGCTGGCATCCGGTCTATGAGATGGCGATGGACGGGCGGCGCATCGCGGTGTTCCATCCGGGCATCGGCGCGCCGCTGGCTGCCGGGCTGCTGGAAGAAGTTATTGCGCTGGGCTGCCGCAAATTCATCGCCTGCGGCGGCGCCGGTGTGCTCGACCGCCAGATCGCGGTAGGCCACCTGATCGTCCCGACCAGCGCGGTGCGCGATGAGGGCACTTCGTATCATTACCTGCCGCCCTCGCGCGAAGTGGCCGCCGCGCCGGAGGCTGTAGCCGCTATCGAGAGGGCGCTGCAGGCCAACCACTGCGAATACCTGTTAGCCAAGACCTGGACCACGGACGCCATCTATCGCGAAACCAGCGCCAAGGTGCAACTGCGGCGAAACGAGGGCTGCCTGACCGTCGAAATGGAAGCGGCGGCGTTTTTCGCCGTAGCCAGCTTCCGCAACGCGGTTTTTGGGCAAATCCTTTATGGCGGCGATGATGTGAGCGGCGCTGACTGGGATGCGCGCCACTGGGACAAGCGCGCCACCGTGCGGGAGAAACTGTTCTGGCTTGCCGCGGAGGCATGCCTGTATCTGTGACCTGCCATGAAAGATGTGGTCGAAACACATACAGACACCAGAAAATCCAACCTGACCACCTTGCGCGCCGGGTCAGAAAGCCATCACTGACACTCAGGCGTGCACTTCCTGCAGCGCTATGCGCAGCCGTTCAGGCGTAACCGGCAACTCGTTAACCCAGACTCCGGTCGCATCGTGGATGGCCGCGCTGACAGCCGGCGCCACAACCAGAAACGGCATCTCCGCCATCCCACGGATGCCCAGCGAACCCTGCGGGTCGGCATTTTCGACTAATACCGTATCCACCGCATCCGGAACATCGAGTACCGATGGAATCAGGTAAGTGCTGAGATGCTCGGTCAACACACGACCGTCGCGCTGTACAAAGTTCTCCAGAGCCGTCCAGCCCAGCGCCTGAACCACAGCACCCTCGACCTGCCCCACCACCTGTTGGGGGTTGACAGCGCGGCCCACATCGTCGGCGCACACCAGGCGGCGCACATGCAACTGGCCGGTGGCAGGTTCAATTTCGATTTCGGCACTGACGGCCACATAGCCATAGGTGATATGAGGGTCGGACTGGCCCGTCAGCGGGTCCATGGCCGTCGTACGGCGCGGGTGGTAGATATAGCTGGCGCGGGCCGGGCGTTCTTCGTCACGCTGCCATTTCGCCAACGCCGCTTTTGCAGCGCCCGCGATGGAATGGCCGGCCATGAATGTCATGCGCGATGCCGACGCGGAACCGCTGTTGCCGCTGGTGGCAGTATCGCTGACAACCAGTTCGACGCGCTCAGCGGGCAGTTGCAGGGCTTCCGACGCCACCCGCAGGAAAACCGTATGTGCGCCCTGCCCGCAATCTGCACCGGCGTGGTACACGACTGCGCGTTCCACCTCATTGGCTCCATAAAGCTCAACCCGCGCCTCGCACTTTTCCGGCGCGCCAAAGCTGAAACCCACGTTTTTATGCCCGCAGGCAAAGCCGCGTCCGACCCGCGTGCCGTTGCCGCCCGGTTTGGCCGGTGCGCTGGATTCCCATCCCGCGGATGCCGAGCATTTCTCCACGACGTCGGCAATGCTGCATCCCGGCGGCATCGGGGAGTTGTTGATGTTGATGCTGTCGTCACGCAGGACATTCTTCAGACGCAAGGCCACAGGGTCCATGCCCAGCGCCGCCGCCAGTTTGTTCATCTGGCACTCCGCCACAAACAGCGCCTGCGGGCTGCCAAACCCGCGAAATGCGCCGGTTGGCAGGTTGTTGGTCACAACCGCGCGCGAGTCCACCGCCACGTTCGGTACGACATACGGGCCTACACAGGATGTCGTTGCGTTTCCCAGAACCTTGGTGCTGGTAGACGCATAGGGTCCGGCATCGGCCATGAAGTCTACCTGCGCGGCGACAAGTGTGCCGTCGCGTCTGGCTCCCAGGCGGGCGTGGAAGTACATCGGATGGCGTTTGTGATGCCCGATGATGCTTTCCTCGCGCGACCAGATGATCTTGACCGGGCGACGCAGGCGCTGCACGGCCAGCGCCAGCACGATCTGCACGCTCATGTCCTCGCGCCCGCCAAAGGCCCCGCCGATAGCCGGATAAACGACGCGCACCTGCTCTTTATCCAGTTCCAGCGCGTGCGCAATCTGCTCCTGGTCTTCGTGCACCCACTGCCCGGCCACCTGCACGGTGATGCGTCCCATCTCATCGATATAGGCCAGACCGGCTTCAGGCTGCAGGTAAGCGTGCTCCTGTGCACCTGTGGAATAGGTGTCTTCCACGATAACATCGGCCTGGGCGAATCCCGCATCGATATCACCCTTGCGGATGCGATAGCTGGTGATGACATTGCCCGCATAGTGCGGGTGCAGTTGTCGCTGCTCCGCCTTTACCGCTTCGTGAACCGAACTGATGATGGGCAGGTCTTCCCAGGTCACTTCGATGAGGTCACGCGCTTGCTCGGCGGTCTTCTCGGTATCTGCAACGATGAAGGCGAGCTTCTCTCCGAAATGCCGCACGACGCCGTCGAAGGATTTGGGGTGCGCGGCGCCTGCCAGACGATCCAGAGGCGTCACCATTACAGGCGCATCGAACAACGACAGGCCATATTCGTTGTTGGGCACATCGGCGCCCGTGTATATGGCGACTACACCCGGCACCGCCAGCGCCGCGCGTGTATCCATGGACAGCACGCGGGCATGCGGGCGCCGCGCGAACAGCACCTTGGCGTGCAACATGTCCGGCAGGCTCAGATCGCCGGGGTACAGGGCGCTGCCAGTCACTTTTGAGAGCGCATCGACTCGCGGCAGAGAAGCTCCAACAGTCATAAGCCGATTATAGGTGTGGAAGTTACGGCAGGTCTATTCGGTAGACGGCCGTCACATCCGCGCCGCCAGGCTGCCTGACGACAGCGGTAACCTGCCAATGCCCAGACATCGAAAGCACACCGGATTGCGCCACATAGACGCCCTCGCCATGCGGCACCAGTGGCAACTCGGTTATGCCTGCGCCTGCCACAGGGCCTGAGAAACGCAGTGTCACGTGGCTGGCTGTGGCTGTTGACACGTCGCCGCCGTCCTGCACAGCCAGCTCAAACAGGTTAACGCCGGCGCGCGCCGGGGCTATGCCCAGCGCCAGCGACAGGTTGCCAGAACGTCCAATCTGGATTGCAGCGGGCACAGCAGGATTAGCTGAAACGTCGCGCGCCGGCGGCAAAGACACCAGCACCGCTACCGTCGCCAGCAGGGCCAGGCTGACGAGCGTTTCGGCTATGATTCCGAAAACGAAACGCCGCGCGGCCACTTCAGCGCGCTGCATACCCTGCGGGTCTCTCAACCGCCAGCCCTGCAAGTGCGGCGCTACGACCTGCTGGTGAAACGCGCCGAATGCCGCCAGCACGAGCAGCCATCCGACCTTCACCAGAATCGCACGTCCATAGGCCGTGTTTAACAGCGCTTTGAATGAACCGACGAAGGCCGCGCTCTGGGCGATACCTGTCAGGGCGATGGCGAATATGCTGAACATCGCCAGCGGCGAAAACCGCGCGATGACGCTCCCCAGTGCCTTCAGATGCGCAGGGGATGCGAGGGCAGCCGGCGCGACCACGATCGCCAGCACCGCGACGCCGCCCAGCCACAGCGCCGTGAACGCCAGGTGCACCCAGTCGGCCATAACCGGCGCCAGAGGTTGTGCTTCAGCGGCGCTGTGGCTCAACAGGCTCTGTGTGAGCAGCAGCGCCAGCGCAGGGACAAGCACCCAGCGCGAATGTTCGCGGCGCCGCCAGTAAACCGCCGAAAGCAGCGCCAACAGGAGGAACCGGGCCAGCAGGACAGTAATCACACGCCCCACGAACATACCGAGTGATGCCATCAGCATGGCTGCTGCGACTGCGGTTGCGAACCATGCCAGCGCCAGGCTCACCCCTGCCAGTCGGTGCAACGGCACCTTGACGGCGTCGGCGAATTCGCGCAGATCGGGCTGCGATAAAAGTAATGGCCGGAATGCCAGTGTGCCGACCAGCAGGATCAGCGAGGTGATCACGAGAAAGCTGACCAGCGCGCTGGCAGGTGGCGGTAGTTGCAGCGCCCGTTGTGCGCGGTCTACCTGCAACATGAGTGAGGTGTATGACGGCGATCGACGCACAGCGCCAACTGTGAATGGGAAGGAACCGGCGCTGGCGTGTCCGTCATCCTGCGACGTATTCCGCCACAACACGGTATAGATGCCCGGCGGCAGAGGCCTGAGCGTCACGATCAACTCAGTGGGATCATCCGGGGCGACATGGCTGTCGCCATTGTCGACCGCTGCTCCACGGCCGTCACGGACACTGAGGGCGCTGCCTGGGGGGGCGATGTTCTCGCTGAACCAGACCTGCACCTGAGCAGGCGCGGTGAGATTGTCGGAGTCCGCTGCCGGCAATGAACGCAGGTATTCCGCATGCGCCAGAATCCCCTGCGCCTGAGCCAGCCATATCAGAAAGCAAGCAACCAGTAGAGCGGTGCGCGCCGCTGCGCGCCGGCGAATGTATCTTCCGTGCAAGGCACACCTGAGCATCGGGCGGTGTCAAACGTCACCGTGTGGATGCGCCCGGATTTTAACGCACGCAGACGTAAAAAGAGGAGAGCGACGGCTGTCGCTCTCCTCTATCGTGCCTGGGTTATCCCAGCCTTCACTTGGCTGTTATTTTGATCTGCTTCGGCTTGACGATCTCAGCCTTGGGCAGGGTCAAGGTCAGCACACCGTTTTCAAACTCGGCCTTGGCCTTATCGGGTGTGACCTCGGTCGGCAGCGTGACGATGCGCTGGAACGAAGAACGGCGGATCTCGCGACGGTGCCAGCGGGTCTGCTCATCCTTCTCGTTCGTCTCATCGGTCACTTCGCCTTTCAGGGTGATCGTGCCGCTTTCAAAAGTCACATCGACGTTCTCCGGCTTCCAGCCCGGCAGAGCAGCCTTGATCGTGTAGGCGTCCTTGTCCTCGGATACATCGATCGCGGGATTGCCGGTGCCGCCCAGCAGCGGCCAGTCTGTGGCCCACTGCTCGGGGCTTACAAACGCGTTCTCCATCAGGCGGTTCATCATATCGCGCAGGGAGAAAGACTCCGGAGTTGCAGGTACATACGTCCGGCGAACAATTCGAGTAGTCATTTTTATGCCTCCGAATATGGTTTTTCTTGCGTTGCTTGTTCCTGTTGAACGAATATGCCCACAGTCTACGGAGAGAGTGTTAGAAACGGTTAGAAGATGAATTAGAGGAATGTTGGAGGTGACTGGCGGAAAAATAAACGGCCAGCTCGAACGAGTTGGCCGTTTACCGCGCCGCAGCTACTACAGGTTAAAAACCTGAGGTGATGCTGCGGCGCTCTGTTTATGGCTACTACTCATGCAGACATCACCTCCAGATAAAAGGATAGCGATTCAGTTTTCTGCCCCGCTCTATCGAACGGAAACAATTCACAGATTATACGTTTATCCGGACATTACGCAATAGCCGCAGGCCTGTTCTGGTTTAGAGTTTGGTGAGAGTCGCCTCTTGTTCTGGGGCATCCTGCCGGCGTATCTGGATCAATAACGCGCAACTGAGCATAAACGCGCTGGATAGATCGACCAGGAACAGCGAGTGGTCGACCATGCCATGCGCCACCATATCAGCCAGCAGACCTACAATACCGATTATCAACGGGCGGAACATAATCGATGAACTGCTCTGCCAGGCTGCACGGATCGCGCGCCAGATGCCTGTCCCCAGTGTAATCGCGGCCAGCAGCCCAAGCGTTCCCAGGCGCGTGGCAAAATCGAGGATCATATTGTGCGGATGCGACAGGTCAGGCTCCTGCCAGGCCGCCGGCAGTATATAGCGCCCGCGGTAGGCGTACAGGAAGTTGTCCGGCCCGACGCCTGTGATCGGGTGGTCGCGGAACATCTCCAGCGCGCTCTGCCACAGGTTGACGCGGAAGAAGGCCGTCCCATGCGCCAGGTCGAGCGCATTCTCAAAGCGCGTGTGCACCAGGAGAGGGGCCGCAACGCCGCTGAGGATCACAGCAAACGCCAGCACGACCAGCGCAGCCAGCCCCAGCGCAGCCAGTCGCCAGCGCCCGCCCCCAAGCATGAACATGACAAAGACGGCTGCCGGCACGCCAAGCAGCAGTGCGCCGCGCGACGCACTGAGCAGCAGCGCAAGGCCGACCGGCACGATGCCGCCCGCATATAAAACGCGCCGGCCGGACAGGACGCGCAGCGCAGGCAGCCCGGCGACGGGCCGTTTCACCGTCGCTGCATGCCCCTGCGAGCGCCCGAACAACGCCATCGCCAGCAGAAGCGGGAAAATGCGTCCCAGATAGAGCGCATCGTTGTTCGGCGAGCCGTATACGCTGCGGATCCGCGGGATGCCCATCTCTGCAGGGAACACATCGCCGCGCGCATAGTTAAACAGGCCGATCAACGCAATGATGATGCCGCCCAGCACAAAGCCATCGACGATACGCCAGACGGCTTCAGGCGCCAACCGTTGCGAGCGCACCAGAAGAAACAGAATCGCCGGTTCGACGATGACCAGGCGCAGCTCGCGCAGGGCTTCGACCTTGAAATCCGCCTGCGAAGTGGAGATGATCGCAACAACAACCAGCGCCAGCACGCCCCAGTCCAGCACGGTGACGCGCGAAAGCAGCCTTCGCCAGTAGTGGCCGATCCGCAGCGGCTGCCCGGCGGTTCGCGCCGCCTGCAGCGCCCGTCTCCACTCGCCAGCGCGACTGATCGCCCAGGAGACCGTGCACATGATGATGAGCAATTCAACCATCGGGAAGCTCTTGGCGAACAGGCGTTGCGGGATGAGATAGAACGGGATGAAAAACGCCAGCAGCATCAGGCCGATATCCAGGCGCAGCAGCACCAGCACAAACAGGACCGCCAGCGCCGCCAGGCTGAGAATGAATATCGGCGACCAGAACGCCACGCCCGACACGACACCGGTCAGTATCAGATTGATCGGCGTGCCCAGGTTGCGATACGCCGTAGCTGCATCCTGCGCCCAGGTCAGCGAAGCCGTCAACCACACCAGCAGCGCAGTCGCCAGCGCCGGCAGCGGCGCTACACGCACGCGCGGCAGGCGGCGGACGAAGTCGCCCCAGTGTGCGCGCGGCGCGCCCCACACCAGGGCGAGAGCAGCCAGCGCCAGCAGAGCGGCCATTGCGGGTATGGCATATTCCGCAGCCACGAGCGCCGCCGCGGGAGCCGCACGGCTGCTCCAGCCGACGAAGGCCCACTGGTTCCAGCCGCGGTCAATACGGATGTCCGCGATATGCTCGCCCGGGCCCAGGTTATCCGCCACCTTGATTGTGTCGATGTGCGGCTGGTCATCCGGAGAGGTCAGGATGAGATAAGCGCCGCGTTCCTCCACAGGCAGGCGATTGGCTGACTTGCCGTCGATCGTGATAAACATATAGGCGCGGTAGTTGCCGCGCCGGACAATCATCGCCAGCGCGTCGCCGCCGAAGCGGAACGACACATGCGCGTCGTTGCGTTGCGGAATATCCGCGCCCAATTCGCCGAAGCGCCAGCCGGCGGAATAGGTTGCCAGTGGGTTCGGGCTGTAAGTCTGCTGCAGGTTGCCGGTCGTCGTGCCATAGCCGTTGACCGCCCATTGCGCGCGCGGCGCGCTGGATGCGACAGGTACGGCTTGCACCAGCGCGTCATATACCGGGCGAGGCTGGCCGCGTTGATCCAGCAGCGCAAACCCCCACAGCGGGTCGGTCGCAGCCGCGTCAGGCTGCAAGGTGCTCAGGAACATGGCGCTGACCCACGGCCATTCATCGGCTGCGCGCCGGATGGCCTGCGCCGTATAAGCGGCCTGCTGAGCTTCGCTCACGCTGCCCCAGATGGAGGGCTGGCCGTGCCAGTCGGGCAGTTGCGCGTTCCAGCCCCACTGCGTGAACCAGATCGGCTTATCGGCATCTCCATGCGAAACCATCACATCGCGCAATAGAATCGCCCGCGAATAGTTCATCACCTCAGCATCAACGCGGCGATCGTTCGGCGGAGAATCGAACCCGTAGGGTTTGGTTGCCACAATATCGAAAGCATCGCGCCCGCCTGCTTCGTATAATCGGCGCAGGTAGATTTCCGGAGCCAGGTTCACATCCGACCGCTCTACAGTGGGTGCAAGGCCTGCCAGCACAATGCGCGCTGCGGGATTAACCATCCGGATGGCAGCGCGCGCCGCCCGCAGCAGACGCAGATAACCAGTCGGGCTGATCAGCCCGTTACCCCATTTCGCGGACAGATTAGGCTCATCCCAGATCTGGTATGCCAGAATGACAGGCCGGCCATCGGGCAGTGCCGTATCGTAACGCCGCGCGAAGCGGTGGGCAAAAACTGCGAAATCGCCGGCCTGTTGCGGTGGCATCGTCTCGACGGGCGACGTTTGCACTGACCCGGTGACACCACGCGCCCAGGCAGGCGTGGTGACCAGGACGGCAAGTATCTGGATGTTGTGCTTGTGCGCCGCATTGAAGATACGGTCGCTCACGGACCAGTCAAACTGTCCACGCGCTGGTTCCATGTCCGCCCAGCGGAACTCCTGACGCACATAGCGCACACCATGTGCGGCCAGGTCAGTCAGGCGGGCATTCATCGTGGCAGCGTCATACTGTTGCAGGTCGGCGTTGATGCCAAGCCGTAACGCCGGCGAGTCATTGACAGGTGCGGGAAATCCCGGCTCGGTACCGCGCAACTGGTACTGCCGCGCCGATTGCGCGGCATACAGGCCCGCCAGCGAGAGCGCAAGCACCAGCGCGGCAACTGCCGAAACGATACGATAGCGGAGCATGTGGTGATTATGGCGCAGCCGGCTGAGGTCAAGGTTCATGCTGGCACAGGCGACACACTATTGATCGTGCTTGTGATTGCCGTCGCCATCATCCGCAGTGCCCAGCTCGTCAAACCAGGGCGTGGCGAACTTGATGTCGCCGCGCAGAAATTCCAGTTCTTCCAGCGCTTCCTCCGCGGCTGCGGCGATTTCCTCATCTTCCGACTCGGCAGCGCGCTGCAGAATCTCTTTGGCTGCGTCGCCGCCGATCTGGCCGAGCGCGACAATGGCTGCGTCCACCACATCGGGTTCGGGGTCGTCCAGCAGTTTGCCCAGATCCGCGACGGCTTCTTTGACCCCAAGCTCGCCGCATGCCCGGGCGGCTTCGAGGCGCATTGGCGGCAGCACGCTGTTCACCTGCTGCAGCACCAGTTCACCGTAGGCGGTATGGCCGCTGCGGCCCATCGCCATGACCGCCGCCACACGCAAGCCCTGGTCCGTGGCATCAAATGCCTCACGAATAAGCTGGTCGACCTGCTCGTTCGACACATACGCCAGCGCAGTCAGCGCGCGGTTATATACGAGTGAGCCGGGGGGATTGGTCAGTATAGCGCCCATCAGCGCGGAGTAGACCTGATCATGCCGGCGACGGCTGAGTTTCTCCAGTTCCGCCAGTTCCATGAAGCGCCCCAGCGACGTGGCGCAGGCAGCCCGCACGATCGGCGAAGTATCGCTGCGCAGCAGAATCACGAGCGGGTCGATCAGGCCGGGGGTTTCGTCTTCCCACAGCCCTTCCACCGAGGCCAGACGAACGCTCTCCTCGACATCACTCAACGTGAAATGAAAGATGGCGCTGAAATCCAGTTCGATATCGTTTTCCGCCAGTTCGCGCAACTTGTCTGCGACCATGGCGCGCCTGTTGGCATTCAGTTCAGGCCAGGCGATCTGCAACTCGGCCAGCTGGTCATTGTCCAGGTTCGTCAGGCCGCGCAGTTGCCGCGGCGTGGGCGGGGTGTTCGAACCCAGTGCGCGCAACGCCGTCTCGAACGAGACATCTTTCTTTTTCATCGCAGGCTGATAGGTTTGATGATGTCGAACACCGCGATGACCGCCGAAAGCGCCAGCAGGATGATGATGCCGATACCGTGCACCCACTGCTCACGCAGGGGATCGATGCGGCGGCCGCGAATCCATTCAATCAGGACAAACACAATCCTGCCGCCGTCCAGTGCGGGTATCGGCAACAGGTTGGTAATGCCCAGTATCAGACTCAGCAGACCGGCAAAACGGATGAATGGAAACAGCCCCTGCACGTCATTCTCACGAATCAGCTCGACGCCGATTCCTGTGATGCCGACGATGCCCGTCGGTCGTGCCTGCTCCAGCGAGAGCGTTCCGCGGATGAGGTCGACAGGCACGCGCACCATCGATTCCATCACTGTCGCGGCGTCTGTCGACGCTGCAACAATAGCCTGGTCAACCGTGTATGGAATCCGCTCGGCCTTAATGGCAATCAGCGACAGGCTGACGCCTAACGGCGTTTCCGGGTTGGCATTCGCGGGTATCGTGCCCTTCAGCACCACCTTCTGCTGCGCGCCGCCGGCGTCTTTGCGCAGGACTTCGACAGTGAATGGCTTGCCGATGGCCGCCTGAGAGGCCTGCTTCAGCGGGATGACGCTGACGCGCTGGCCGTTGCCCGGATCCAGGTGTTGTGTCATGTCCCGGCCATTGGCAGTCAACACGATATCGCCGGGCTTGAAGCCCAGTTGGGCAGCAGGGCTGCCTGGATTCACGCTGTCGATGCGATACTGGCCTTCGGTTACCTGCGTGGCAAACAGCAAATAGGCCAGGAACAGTATGACGATGGCTGCCAGGAAGTTCATCCCAGGCCCAGCCGCCAGCGTAATGAAACGCCAGCGTTTTGGCTGCGCGGCAAAGCTGCGCGGGTCGCTGGGGTCTTCCTCGCCGGTCATGCGGACAAAGGCGCCAATCGGCAGCCAGTTCAATGAATAGATCGTCTCACCGCGTTTAAAGAGGGTTATGGCGCGCGGCGGGAAGCCCATGCCGAATTCCTCAACACGTATGCCGGCCCTCTTGGCCGCCAGAAAGTGCCCCAGCTCGTGCACAAACATCAGCGGGCCCAGCAGTATGATGAAGACAGGAATGCCGGTAAGAATCGAACTGATTACATCCATTTACGTTGTCCACCTGCTACAGGCGAGAATGAAACCGCAGCACAGGTTCCAGTGTCACCCGGTACAGCTTCATCAGCCGTCATTTATGCCACAGATGAAACTGCATAATGTGTCTATTTGCGACCAGATTAAATTATAGCGGCATTGGCTGAGAGTCGACTGAGCCGGTAACAGACGCCGCTCCGGTCCTCACGAAAGCCACTCACAACATAACCTTCAGAGAAAGCGCGCTCGAACTGCTCGCGTGTCCGCATACGCCAGTCGAGTGCCTGTCTCATATCGACGCGCTTGATTGCCTGAAAATCCGCCGGTATGGGAATATCGACCTGCGGAGCGGCCGCCTGGTATTGGGGATGGCAGTCATCCAGCCACCACTCGACCTCGAAGCGGTCAGTTGGAAGCCCCGCGTTCAGGTTATCGTCCATAACACCGTAGACGTTGCGCAGGTAATTGCGGCAGATGCAGCCCAACTTGCGTATATTGAACGCTCCGTTGCGGGCTTCCAGCGGATCGTATGTCCAAGTGATGAGGTTGATCCCCTGCGCCAGTACGGCAGTGCGTTGCGCCTGCTTGAGAGCAGCGCCGATGCCGCGCCCCTGCCAATCTGGCTCGACGGCAGCCATGTGAGAGTGGTGGCTGAGGCCATTGCGCGCTCCCGGCAGGTGCGTCATTGCCACAAAACTCAGCACAAACCCGATCATGTGCTGACTCTCGCGCTCAAACGCGCCGATAGCGATGCCGCCGTGGTGCGCGACGGCCACAGTCATATTTACCGGCACGGCGAATCGTTCACCCCACACGCGGTCCTGCAGCGCCTGACACTGTTCGTGGTCGTGTATGGATTCAAACGGACGGATGACGATGTGATCCACTGGCATTCAAGGCGGTTACAGGACAGCCGCCCATTCTGAAACTGCCGTCAATGCACCGGAATCGCGGCTGGCGCCAGCAAGCCGGCCCTTTCGGCAGTTGCATCGGCGTTCCGGCCGGCGAGTTTACCCTGCATACTCCACGGGCCAGTCCAGTCGATGACGACATCCACGAACTGTCCGCGCCAGTCGCGGGCGTCATCGTCGAAGAAGACCAGCTTATTTCCCGGTGTGCGGCCGCGCCACTTACCTTTATGACGGTCCTCCACCAGCACCTGCACGGTTTGTCCCTGCAAGCGCGCATTGATCCGAGCCGTTATCCGTTCCTGCTGGTCTTCCAGCGCACGGAATCGCCGCTGTTTCTCATCCGGCGGCACGTCATCGACGAGGTTGCGGCTGGCCGTGGTGTTGGGGCGCGCGGAGTACTGGGCGATATGAATCACATCCAGTTTCAATTCCTCCAGCAGGCCGTAGGTATTCTGAAACTGGCGCTCCGTCTCGCCGCAGAAGCCGACGATGATATCGGTCGCAATGCCTGCGCCCGGCACCCTGGCGCGGATGCGGTCGATGAGCGCACGATAGTCGTCCGCGGTGTAGCCGCGCCGCATGCGCGCCAGCACTTCATCGTCGCCGGCCTGCACCGGCACCTCGATATGCGGCATGACCTTCGGGTATTCCCTGACGGCATCCAGCAGTTCATCGGTCATCCAGTTCGGGTGCGATGTCAGGAAGCGGATGCGCTCAAGCCCGTCGATGTCGCTCATCAGGCGGAACAGGCCAACCAGCGGCGCATGAAGCGGAATATTCTGCGACGGGCGCCCGGACGCCGCGCCGGGGTTGTAGCCGCGTATGTTGTATTCCGTGCCCAGCAGATCATATCCGTAGCGGTCGACAATCTGACCCAATAGCGTCACCTCGCGCACGCCCTGCTCGACCATCGCGCGCACGTCCGCTACGATGTCGCCGGGTGGGCGGCTGCGTTCTACGCCGCGCCGGTACGGGATAATGCAGAAGGTGCAGGCATGCGAGCAACCATACACAATGGGGATATGCGCAGAGACCTGCTGGCCGCGCTGAAGAGCGGGCAGCCCGTAAGCAGGTGCGCCGCTCAGTGCGACATCGCCATCCTGCAGCGCGAAGCGCGCCTGTGTCTCCGCATGGGCCAGCGCGCGCCCGTCGCGTTGTAACAGCCTGTCGATCATCGGCGCCGGGTCGCTGGGAGCCATAAACACGTCCACATACGGGAAGGCCTTCTGCAAAGGGGAGTTTCCGCGCACGCCCACCAGGCAGCCCATCACGCCAATTATCGCGTTCGGGTTGCGGCGTTTGATCGGTTTCAACGTCTGAAGATAGCTGTATGCCTTGTCCTCGGCGCTCTGGCGAACCACGCACGTATTCAACACCAGCACATCGGCATCATCGCGCGTCTCCGCGGCCTGCAGGCCGAGTTTTTCCAGCTCCGCCGCCAGGCGCTGCGAATCAGCCTCGTTCATCTGACATCCAAACGTGGAGATGTGGTATTTCATGCGGGTAGTATCCAGCGCCATAACAAATTGCCTGCGACCTGAACCATACAAACTGCCGCTCCAGTTAATTCCTGTATCCGGCGGTCAACCTTTCGGATCTGCCTTTCTGCCCTTGCGTCCGATGATCAGGATCATCGGCCAGATCAGGGCTATTTTATCGCCAACCTGATGCGGTTTCAGCCAGTCGCGCATAGCTGGGGAGCCGTGCAACAGACCTTCGCGCATACGCAGGGTTGTCAGCGCATCGCAGCCCGCGCGCTGCATATGGTCGTCAAAGTCCAGTTCCAACTCATAGGTGTCGATATGGAAGGCTTCCAATTCTGCGGCGCAGAACAGACTGGACCAGCCGTTGACGGTCAGCAGCGCCACATGCGACGGGTCGCGCCAGGTTTCCCACGCATTGATCTCGTCCGCTGCGGCACGCACCGGCGGCGCGATGCCGTCGATCACGGCGACCAGCCCGCCTGGCCGGCAGACCCGGCTCATCTCGCGGACCGCCTGGCCGGCATCGCTGAAATGATGCGCGGCAATACGGCATGTCACCAGGTCGAAGCGGCCCGCTCCATAGGGCAGCGCTTCGGCGTCAGCCTTCTCAAGACGGATATTGGACAAACCGCGTTCAGCGGCACCCCGCGCGGCTGCCTGTAACATGGGTTCTGTGATATCCGTTGCGGTCACCTGTCGCACGAGCGGCGCAAAGGCGAACGCACAATGCCCGCCGCCGGTGGCGACATCCAGCATATCCCACTCAGTGCGGGGCCGGACGAGTCTGACCATATCGGCGAGGCTTTCACCGCCGGCAAATACCGCACTGCGGGCATAATGTTCGGCATTGGCGCCGAACTGATTCTGAACGGTCTGTTTCTGGTCTGACACGCGCATCATTTACTGAACGAATTGTGCGATTCTACCTTAGCAGCTAAACAATGGCATACTTGGTGTACATGAGCGGGATGCGGAGCAAGTTGAATGTTTAAAAAGGTACTGGTAGCGAACCGCGGCGAGATCGCAGTGCGTGTCGTACGGGCGTGCCACGAACTGGGCGTGGGCACGGTGGCTGTGTATTCGGACGTCGACCGCAACGCCCTGCACGTGCGGCTGGCTCATGAGGCCTATCACATCGGGGCCGCGCCTGCGCGCGATTCCTACCTGCGAATCGACCGCATACTGGGCGTAGCCAAGAAGTCGGAGGCGGATGCCATCCACCCCGGGTACGGTTTCCTGGCAGAACGCGAGGATTTCGCGCAGGCCTGCGCCGACGCAGGCATTACGTTCATCGGGCCGTCGCCGCATGCCATCGCCAAGATGGGTGATAAGGCTGTGGCGCGTTCGACGGTGCAGAAAGCCGGCGTCAACGTGATCCCCGGCACCGAGGGTGAGGCTGACCTGTCGGATGATGAGTTGCTGGCCATCGCGCCGAAAATCGGATTCCCGCTGCTGATTAAGGCCAGCGCAGGCGGCGGCGGCAAAGGCCAGCGCGAAGTGCGCAACCTTGAGGAGATGCCCACCCTGCTGGCCAGCGCGCGCCGCGAGGCCGAGTCCAGTTTCGGCGACGGCGCGGTTTACCTTGAAAAACTGGTGGAAGGCGCGCGCCACATCGAGTTTCAACTGCTGGGCGACGAATTCGGCAACATCATCCACCTGGGCGAGCGCGAATGCAGCCTGCAGCGCCGCCGCCAGAAGTTGGTGGAAGAGTCGCCATCACCCGCGATGAATGCCTCGCTGCGCAGGCGCATGGGCGAGATGGCTGTACGCGCCGCCAAAGCCATCAACTACACCAACGCCGGCACCATCGAGTACCTGCTGGACCGGCAGAGTAATTTCTATTTCATGGAGATGAACACGCGCCTGCAGGTGGAGCACCCCATCACCGAGCGCGTCACCGGCGTCGATATCGTCAAAGAGCAGATACGCATCGCGCGCGGGCGCAAGTTGCGCTACACGCAGAACGATGTCGACCAGACGGGCTGGGCGATTGAGTGCCGCATCAACGCCGAAGACCCGTTCGCCAATTTCATGCCCAGCACCGGCGTCATTACGCGCATCAACTTCCCCACCGGGCCCGGCGTGCGCGTGGATGCCGGCGTTTACGAAGGCTTCGAGGTGACGCCTTTCTACGACTCGATGATTGCTAAAGTCATCTGCTGGGGCGATACCCGCGCCGAGGCCGTGATGCGCATGCGTCGGGCACTGTCAGAGTTCCGTATCATGGGCGTCAAGACAAACATCCCCTTTCACGTTAAGCTGGTGGGCAGCCTGCGTTTTCAGGCCGGCACATTCGATACGCGCTTTGTCGAGGACCGCTTCGCGCTGGAGGAGCAGGAACCACCCTACCCCGAGGTCGCGGCGATTGCGGCAACCATGGTGGCGCACCAGCGCGGCCAGCACACGGCAAGCCATATCGAACGCAATGAACGCCGTACGATGTTACGCTGGAAATGGAGTACCTGGTGAGAAATGCGCCGCAACGCTTAGCCTGGACCGTCCTGCTGGCTTCACTGCTCTCCTGTTGCGCCCTGGCAGTCGGCGTCCCGGCGGCGGCCATGTCGTTCATCAACAACACCACCTACGCGGCGCTGATATTCGTCAAGCTGCAGGCCGGCCGCACGAATGCGTTCACGCCGCCGGCGACTGAAGCCGACGCCCGCGTGGTCGGCCAGGATGGCCGCGCACTCGACGAAGGCAGCACCATCATCGTCGACAAGGATATTCCATCGCAGGCGTTCCTGACGATCGGCCAGAACGACACCGTCACTGGCACACTGGCATCGATGCAGCTCTATTCCGGTTCGCGCGTGCAGATCACGCGCGCGCGCATCCCGCGCTTCCACATCGCGGATACATCCAGCAAGGTGGATATCATGCTGCTGAGCGGGCGGGTGCAGATACAGACCAGCAACCTGACGGATCACAGCCTGAAACTGGTAGTGCGCAGCGAGCATATGTCGGCTGTCCTCGACAACGGCTCCTACTCATTTGAGGTCACCCCGGATGAAACCAGCCTGTATGTGCGCACCGGTTCCGCGCAGATTACATCCGCGGCCAAACCGGAGACGTTCAACATCGAGGCGAACCAACGCACCATCGTGCATAAGGGCGAAGGCATCGTGCAGGGTCTGTATGCGCCGCCGCGCGACCTGATACGCAATGGGCACTTCCAGTCGCCCCTCAGTAAGGACTGGGAGACCATCACCGATGTAGCCGTGGCGGGCGATGTGACCGGCACCGTGCAGGTGATCGGCGCAGGTGCGAATACATCGCTGCTGCTGTCGCGCCCCGGCATAGGTCTGAATTGGGGTCGCACCGGCGTGAAACAGATGATCAACGAGAATATCAGCGGCCGTTCGTCGCTGCAACTGCGCCTGAACTTTGCAATTCTGTACCAGGAACTGAAGGTGTGCGGCAGCCAGGGCAGCGAGTGCCCGCTCATGGTCAGGATCAATTACCGCACCAAAGACGGCGCCACGGCGGACTGGACGCAGGGCTTTTATGCCGATGGCACGCCTTCCATGCCCAACCTGCCAGATTTCATCGTACAGTCTGGCGAACCGCGCACCAAGCACATCGCCACCCGCCTGGGGCGCGACGAACCGTATGAGTCTCCCAACCTGATCGAGGCGATACCCGGCATTGAGTATCTGAACTACATCCAGGTGTATGCAGAAGGCCACGGCGTGCAGACCCGCGTGAACTCGGTCGAATTACTGGTTCTGGATTAGGTCGACACTCAGTTCCGGCTGCATTTCCAGCCGGCCGTTGTAGTCGACGAGTACGCCCTGGGCCATGAGGCTGTCGCCTGCCTTCAGCGTGCGCGAGAACGGCACGCTGTACCAGATATCAAACATCGCAACCGTCGTTGAGCCGCCGGCACCGTCGGTAAGGTCGATCAGCATGCCCTGTTTGAGCGGGCGCAATTTTGACACGTCGCCTCGTATGGCAACCCATTGCCCGAGCAGGCTGCGCGTCAGTGCGCTGAACGGCCGCAGGTCGAGTTCCTGCGCCGGTGACGCTGCGACATCCTGTCCATTCGTCACCAGCATTTCGCGCTTCCCGCGGTACTCTGCCACCGAGCCGGTCACACTGATCCAATCGCCAACGGCCGGCAGAGGCGGCTGGCCGATGACCGCGCTCAGCCCCAGGGGTATGAGCAGATCGCCGGTGGCGCTGCCCGAGCGCAGGCTGACGATGCGCAAATTGCCGGCATCGCGCACGCGCCGCACCTGGCCGATCACGGATGCGCGGTCGCCGGGTTGCATGGCGTCCAGGGCTGCCAGCGGTATCAGCCGGGCTGGCGCTGTCTCAAGCTGCAGCGCCGCGGCGTCGTTCAAGGTCAACGCCGGATCTCCCTCACGCACGCGCAGGGTGCCCTCGACTGTCGCCTGGCTGCCGGGCATCGGGATCGTTTTGCGAGCGAGCAACTTCTCCAGCACAGCGCGATATGCTGTCACGCGAATGATGCCGCCGGCGTCCTGCACCTGAAACGACAGCGCGCCATTATCGGTGGAAATGGAAGGATATTCGACCACGCGACCCGCAATGCGCACGTACGCATAGTTCATCGCGGGGTTGATGGCCGAGATCGCGGTCAGGGGACGGGCAGTCGCGCGCGAAGCCAGCAGCAGCGCGACCGTGCCTGTAATTGCCAGAATCAGAACGAGTGCTTTCAGCAGTCGCATACGCGGTTGTAACAGGGCAAACGTTCCTGCCCTGTGTCCAGGTCAGTCGCCGTAAGTATTTGACACATGTGCCCGGCGACTCCAAGTCGCGGGCAACCGGCGCAAAGCCCCCTGAAGGGGGCTGGATTCGCGCTGCGTCGCGCGCGGTTTCAACCGCTGCGAAAGGCGCCAGGAATTTCTGGCAGCTGACTCAGGGCGGGACCGGCAGGTCTTCGATCTTCGTATTAAGCCACTTCTCGCCTTCCTCAATCAACATCACCGGGATGCCTTCCCTGATCGGGTACTTGCGCCCGCACTCCATCTGCACCAGCCAGTAATCCTTCACCAGCGTCAACCGCCCGGGGTCGGCGCCGGGCTGCCGCGTCGGCCCGGACACGCAATGCGGGCAGCGCAGGATATCCAGCAGCTCAGGGCTGATATTCGCCATTCAACCTCTCCCATCTATACGAGCGATTCCATCTCGCCTGATAGCTTGTTCGACAACAGTGGAGATTATACGTAGAAACAAGCGACAAACCGGCATCAAGCGGAGACAAGCGCTGCCATCTCTGCCAGTTGCGCCAGCAACTGCATCAGTCGCATCTTCCATACTCCAGGCGGGCCGCTGCGCAGGAACGACACCTGGCGTCTGCCGATGTTGGCGCCTTCGCCCAGCAGGCGCACCAGAGCATTGCGTTCCAGTTTCTCAATCGCATCGGCGCGAACCACAAAACGGTTGCCTTCGGTAGTGATCGACTGCGCTCCCAGCGCCGCGGCATACAGCTTCAAGCGCGCCTGATAGGTCAGGTTAAGCGCCGGCTGCGGCAGCTTGCCGAAGCGATCCTCCAGCTCTTCCTCGAACAGGCGGATCTTCTCCTCCGTGTCAAGGCTGGCGACCCGGCGGTACATCTGCAGGCGCAGCGGCTGGTCGCCGATGTAGTTCTGCGGCAGCCCGATAGTCAATGGCAGATCGATAGTGACCGGCAACGGCTCCGGTTCAGGCGGAGCCGTGCCGTCGCGCAGGGCGCGCATCAGGGCCACCTCGCGCGTGAGCAGGCGCGTATACAGGTCAAGACCGATGCTGGCAACCTGCCCGCTCTGGCGCGGCCCCAGGATATCGCCAGCGCCGCGCAGCTCCAGGTCGCGCATGGCGATCATGTAACCCGCGCCGATGCCCGCCGCTTCGCGCAGCGTCTCCAGGCGTTCGCGCGCCTCGGGGGTCATGTGCATGCGCCGGTCATACAGGAAGTAAGCGTAAGCCTGCGTCGTCGAGCGCCCCACCCGTCCGCGCAACTGGTACAGGTCCGACAGGCCGAAATGGTCGGCGCGGTCAATGATGATCGTGTTGGCATTCGAGATGTCCAGGCCGCTCTCGACGATATTCGTGGACAGCAGGATATCGGTCCGGCCGTCGGTGAATTCGTTCATGATGCGCGCCAGGGCGCGTTCCTCCATCTGCCCGTGCGCGACGGCAATGCTGGCATCCGGCAGCAGGCGGCGCAGCTTGGTCTCCAGCAGGTGGATGGTGTTGATGCGATTGTGCACGAAGAAGACCTGCCCTTCGCGGTCCAGCTCGCGTTGAATCGCCTGTTTCACCACCTGGTCGTCAAACGGACCGACATAGCTGATGATGGGTAACCGTTCAGCCGGCGGCGTCTCGATGCGGCTGACGTCGCGGATGCCGGTCAAACCGAAGTACAGGGTGCGGGGTATCGGCGTTGCCGAGAGCGTCATCACATGCACGCTGGTGCGCAGCTTCTTCAACTTTTCCTTTGCGGCCGCCCCAAAACGTTGTTCCTCGTCGATGATCAACAACCCGAGGTTGGCGAACTGGACGCTGCCAGACAGCAAGGCGTGCGTGCCGATGACGATATCGACGGAGCCATCTCGCAATCCCTCGACGACCTTGTGCTTCTCCGCGCTGGTGCGGAAGCGCGACAGCATCTCGATCTTGACGGGATACGACGCTATACGGCGCGTGAAAGTCACCCAATGCTGCTGCGCCAGCACCGTGGTCGGCACCAGTAACGCAACCTGAAAATCATCCTGCACCGCTTTGAATGCAGCGCGCAGCGCCACTTCAGTTTTGCCGAAACCGACATCGCCGCATATCAGCCGGTCCATAGGCCGCGTGCGCTCCAAGTCGCGCTTCACATCCTGTATGGCGTGCAACTGATCGTCAGTTTCCACGTAAGGGAAACTCGCCTCCAGTTCGGCCTGCCAAGGCGTATCCTTACTCAACGCCACAGCCTGCGCCATCTCGCGCGATGCATACAACTGCAGCATGTCTCGCGCAACCTGCGCCGCCGCCCCGCGCGCCTTCTGTTTCACCTGCACCCACTCTGTGGTGCCCAGCTTGCTCAGCGCGGGGCGCGATTCATCGCTGCCCACATATCGCGACACGCGGTCCAGTTGATGCAGCGGCACATACAGGCGGTCGGCATCGCTGTATTCCAGCAGCAGATATTCGCGTTCACCCTCAGCCGGCTCTGTCAACGTGCCGGTGTTGACCGTCAACCGCACCAGGCCGCGGAAGATGCCGATCCCATAGTCTTCGTGCACCACGACATCGCCCGCCTGCCAGTCGGCAAAGGCCCGCTCCGGCGCTGCCTTGCGCGCACGGCCAAACTGCCATGATTCCGGTCGCACATAGCCGAATATCTCGGCGTCGGTAACCAGAATCAGGCTGGCTGCCGGTTGCTCCGCGTAACCCGGCACACGCCCCGCCGGCGGCACGTGTTCCGCAAAAATAAAGCCTTCGGGGAGCGCGCCGGTGATAAACGATAACCCGCCGGCAGGCTCGCCGTATCCCGTCTGAGACGCGATAGCATCGTTTCGTTCAGACCACAGCTCGGCCAGGCGGGCCGCCTGCCGCGACACGACGGCCACACAGGCGCGCTCGCCAGCCTGTGCCGCGCAGTCTTCCGTTCTTTCTACGCTGCCGCGCAGGTACTCCATCACCGGGCCTAATTGACCGGCGAAATGCGGCGCAGCCGTGAAATGTGCCGCCAGCGGATGCCGCACCGGTTCGTGTAAATCAAGCGCCTGCCCCAGCACGAGCGCATCACTGACACGCTTCCGGCTTACTTGATATCCGTCCCAGGTGATGTAGGGAAAGCTGCGGGCACGCGCTGCGCTGGCACCACTCTCACGCGATACGCCCTCGCCGTCCGGCTGCGACGTTTCGCGCTCGCGTTCGGCCTTAGCTTCCAGCACAGTCCAGGCTTCGCGCAGTTCTTCCTCATCATCCACAATCAGCAGCCCGTCGGCACTCAGGTAGTCCAGCAGCGTCGTCTGCTGCGCGCCGGCAGGCTTCGGGGCCATGCTCTCCAGCGGCGAGACGATCAATCGATCCAGCAATTCCCCGCTGCGCTGTGTACCGGGATCAAAAGTGCGGATGGACTCGATCTGGTTGCCGAACAATTCGACGCGGGCCGGCAGAGGATGCGCCGGCGGCCATACGTCAATGATGCCGCCGCGCCGGCTGAACGCCCCGATGCGTTCGACGACACTCTCGTTCTCGTATCCGCAGGATACCCAGTGCGCCAGCATGGTTTCCAGGGCGATAGTCTGATCGCGGCGCAGCGTACGCGTCGCGGCTGTAAACGCAGTTGTTGGCAGCGCCGGGTGCATCAGCGCACGCGGGCTGGTGACGATGACCGGATTCGAGATCGCATCCGCATCCTTGAGGCTGCAGCGATGCAAGGCAGCCAGCACAGCGCCACGCTGCACCGTGACGTCAATCACCGGGGCAACCGTGTCGTAGAATGCGGTGTTCGGTTCAATGAAGCGCAGGATATCAGCCGGTGCAGCGGCAATATCGCTGCCCGTCAACGCCAGAGAGCGCAGGGCGTCGTATGCGGTGCGCGCCCCTTCCACCGATGACGCCAGGTAAACGATGGGGCAGCGCAGTTCGTGCTGCAGCGCGGCTACCAGCAACGGGCGCGCCGCACGCATCAGCCCCAGCCCCTGAGATGAGCCGATGGAACGCCCTTGCACGGATTGCGCCAGGCTCTGGAAGTCGGGGTTGCGTAGAATGGGGGCAATGAGTCCGTACAAAGACATAGCCCGAAAATTGTAATTCAGTTCAGCCAAAATGAGCAATGCGGGGATTTCCCGCCGGGCCACGACATGACCCTCTACCTGATCGCAACCCCAATTGGAAACCTCGGCGACATCACACTGCGCGCCCTGGAGACGCTGCGCCGGGTGGACATTGTCGCCAGCGAAGACACCCGCAAGACCGGGCTGCTGTTGAAGCACTTCGACATCCACAAACCGCAGGTGTCGTTTCACGAGCACAATGAGCAGGCTACAGGTCGGCGATTGCTGGCGCTGCTTCAGCAGGGTCAGTCAGTCGCGCTGGTGACGAATGCCGGTACGCCCGGTGTCTCCGACCCCGGCTATACGCTGGTGCGCCGCGCCATCGACAACAACATCCCGGTGACGATGATCCCCGGCGCCAGCGCGGTCATCATGGCGCTGGTCCTGTCGGGGCTGCCGTTGCACTCCTTCACTTTTCGCGGTTTTGCGCCTCGCAAATCGGTCGCCCGCCGGCGTTTTCTCGCGACAGATGCGGAATCTCCTCACACCTTGATCTTTTATGAGAGTCCTTTTCGGCTGGTGGAATTTCTGGAAGATGCGTTAAGCGTGTACGGCGATCGCCGCGCGGCGCTGGCTAACGACCTGACCAAAATGTTTGAAGAAGTCCGACGCGGCACAATGTCCGAATTACTGGAAAGCATCAAAGGCGCCACGTTAAAAGGCGAGTACACCATTGTGATTGCCGGCAGGCCGACCCGGCAGCGCGCCGAATCAGCACAGGACGACGGATCGGAAGGAAGCGAAGGCGATGAGTAAGGTGTTGCGACTCGGCCACGGCGATCTGCCGATACCCGCATTTCTGCCCGATGCTACCCTCGGCGTGGTGCGTGCACTGGACAGCAGCGACCTTGAGCGCTGCGGCACACAGGCGCTGGTCATGAATACCTTTCACCTGATGCAGCGGCCCGGTTCCAGCACCGTGCAGGCGCTGGGCGGCCTGCACACCATGTCCGGCTGGCCGCACCCGATCGTTACAGACTCGGGCGGTTTTCAGGCGTATTCGCTGATCCGCCAGAACCCCAAAAACGGCAACCTGAATAACCAGGGCATCATTTTCAGGCCGGAAGGGTCGGACAGGAAACTGCAGTTGACTCCGGGAAAAACCATTCAGTTGCAGCTCAGCTACGGGTCGGATATGGTCATTTGTCTGGACGACTGTACGAACGCTGACGATCCGCCCGACATCCAACAGGAGTCCGTGACACGCACTATTGCGTGGGCGCGACGCTGCAAAGAAGAGTTCGTGCGCCTGACTGAGCAGAAGTATTATGCGGACGGCCAAAGGCCCCTGCTGTTTGCCGTGGTGCAGGGCGGCAGCATCCGCGAGCAGCGTAAACGCTGCGCCGACGCGCTGCTGGAGATCGGCTTCGACGGCTATGGCTATGGTGGCTGGCCGATCGACAGCCAGGGCAACCTGCTGGAAGAGATGGTTGGTTATACGCGCGAAATTATCCCCGCTGAATTTCCCATGCATGCACTGGGAATCGGGCACCCCCCCAGCATTGCCGCCTGTGCGCGGATGGGCTACCAGTTGTTCGACAGCGCCATGCCGACGCGGGACGCACGACACGCCCGGCTATATGACTTCAGCGGCAATCCTATCGATATGACCCGGCTGGCCGGGGACTCCTTTGTGTACGTGTATGTCGGCGATGACAAATATATCAAGGATAACCGTGCGGTCAGTCTCTGGTGCGACTGCCTGACCTGCGCGCGCTACTCAGTCGGCTACCTGCACCATCTCTACAAGATCAACGACAGCCTGTTTTATCGGCTTGCCACTATCCATAATCTCCGGTTCATGGCGCAATGGATGGCGAAACTGGCGGAGAGCGTCGCGTGAGATCGGAAATCGACCGCCTCATTGCCGACATAAAGGCGTCCCGCAAGTACGGCCACGTTGCCAGCAGCTATATTCGCAGTATCGCAAGCCAGGAACTTGGTAAACGTCGCTCATACAATGAGGCGCTAAAGGCAACACGAAATAAGCTGCATCAGGTCGGCGGAGCCTACCTCGATGGCAACATGCCATATAAGGTATGGCTGGATGAGTTACGTTATGCTGTGCAGACCGGACATGACATCGACGTTCGCGACACGTGTCTCCGCATTATGTCACATCACGCATCATCGCGTGAGCGATTGGAAGGCCTGGAGCAGTTTTACACAACGATATTCGATGCCATACCGCCCGTGCATTCAGTTCTGGATGTTGCCTGTGGCCTGAATCCGCTTGCCATACCCTGGATGAACCTTGCACCTGATGCTGTTTACTACGCCGTAGATATTTACGAAGATATGCTCGACTTTGTCGGTTCAGCCATTGGCCTGTTCGGATATGGCGCGCAGACCATTGCCTCGAGTATTCACGATTTACCGCCTCTGTCGGTGACTGTAGACCTGGCGCTGGTGTTGAAAACGATCCCTTGCCTGGAGCAGGTTGATAAGAGTGCCGGAGCGCGGCTGCTGGACATGGTGCGCGCCCGATATATCGTCATATCCTATCCAGTTCACAGCCTGTGCGGGCATTCAAAGGGCATGGCGTGGCATTATGAATCGCAGTTTCACAGACTGGTCAGCGACAGGAACTGGCGAGTGAAACAGCTCAGCCTGCGTACAGAACTGGCATTCCTGATAGATACACAGCCATGTTAACTAAATTTCCAATTATAATTGTCAGACCAGTGTAACCAGTACGTTGGTGAATCGGTAAATCGATATAGCCCATGAGAAGTATGGCATCGGCCAGAGAGAAGGACGATGCTGAGAGTGAATTGAAGTGGTGGCAACGGGTTGAAGCGGCTGACAGCACGACCGCCGGCCCGTGCAGATACTGGCAGTGCAACGCGCAAACAGGACGTGGAACTGAGTATGGTGTGATGTTCATAACCGTCATGTTGTTAGCTGTGTATGAAGAGCACTCGACCAGTAGCCTGGGTAAGATGAAGATGGGTAATCCGCCCATGTTCTAACGACCATGACGTCGTCGGGCGGGCTGTTTTGCCGGACCTGACGTCTCATCATTTCAAATTCAGGCATTGGATGCGGCTGTAACGATTCGCCTGGTATAACCGCGAATTGGTTTACAGCCGCATTTTTATATGTCAGGAACGATAACGGCGCTGAAAGCTCAAGCGAAGGCACAGGATCGGGTCAGCGTGTACCTGGACGGCAAGTACGCCTTCGGGCTGGCGCTGATGCACGCCTTGTGGCTGCATGTGGGCCAGCAGGTCAGCGATGACGAGATCGCGGAGTTACAGGCCGCCGACACGCTGGAAAAGGCGAAACAGCGGGCGCTCGGGTTGATCTCCTATCGCCCGCGCAGTGTGGCGGAAGTGCAGCGCCGGCTGAAGCGCGCCGGCGTCGATGCAGCCATGATAGACAAGGTGGTGGATGATCTTCGAGCAGCGGGACTGCTTGACGACGAGTCGTTCAGCAAGGCCTGGGTGGAAAGTCGCCTGGGCGCCAGCCCGCGCAGCAGTCGCATGATTGCCTGGGAACTGCGGCAGAAGGGCGTCGCCGAGAGTGCGGTAGAAACGGCGCTGGCTGATGTCAACGACGAAGACAGCGCCTATCGCCTGGCGCTGAAGCGCTGGCCGAGAGTTGCCAAGCTGCCGGAACGCCAGGAACGCAGGCGCAAGCTGGGTGAATATCTGGCTCGTAATGGTTATGGTTATGACACGATCCAGGGAACCATCAGCCGCATCGAACAGGAGAACAACGCTGGCAGTGCCGCTGATGAGGATCTGGATTACGGGGTTGAGCAGGAATAACCCGGCGCCGTCCATTTACGTTCAGAGTTTGAGGGGATAAGCAATATCTATGCCGAATACAGGGTTAATCATTATTGTCGTAATAGCCGGAATCATCGCTGCGGTGGTTGCCGGTGTCATCGCCTATCGTATCGGGCGAAAGCAATCGAAAGATGAAGGCGCCGTGCTGCGCGCCGAAGCAGAACGGACGTTGAGCGAGGCGCAAGCCAAGGCACGCGAACTGCTGGTGCAAAACAAGGACGAAATATTGAAGATGCGCGAAACCGCCGACCGCGATATCAAAGATCGCCGCCTGGAGGTTCAGCGTGAAGAGGAGCGCCAGTTACGCCGCCGTTCTGAAGTTGAGAGCCAGCGCGAGAAGCTGGAACAGCGCGAGAAGCGCGCCAACCAGCGCCAGGCGCAACTCGATAAACAGGCAGCGGACATCGAGAAGCTGCAGAAGGAGCGCGTCATGGCGCTGGAGCGTATCGCCGCCATGACGCAAGACGAAGCCCGCAATGAGCTGCTGAATGCCGTACGCGAGGAGGCGCGCACCGACATGGCGCGCGTGATACGCGAGACGGAAGCCCTCACCCGTGAAACCGCCGAGCAGCGTGCGCGCACCATCGTCCTGGAAACCATCCAACGGGTCGCCACTGACACGGTCGCAGAGAAAACCGTCTCATCGGTCGAGTTGCCGAATGAGGATGTCAAAGGCCGCATCATCGGGCGGAACGGGCGCAACATCCAGGCGTTTGAGCAGGCCGCTGGTGTGGACGTCATCGTGGACGACACGCCCGACACTGTCACCATCTCCTGTTTCGATCCGGTGCGGCGCGAAATAGCCCGGCGCAGCCTGGAGGTGCTCGTCCGCGACGGGCGCATCCACCCGCAGCGCATCGAAAAGACGCTGGAGGATGCCAAACGCGAGGTCGAGCGCATCATGTGGGACGAAGGCGAACGCGCCACCGTGGAGGCCGGCGTCCCCAACCTGCCGACGGAAATCATCAAGACGATGGGACGCCTGAAGTACCGCACCAGCTATGGTCAGAACCAGCTATACCATGCGGTTGAGTCGGCGCGCATTGCCGGCCTGCTGGCGTCGGAACTGAAGGCCGACGTGAAGGTGTGCAAAGCGGGCGCTTTCCTTCACGATATTGGCAAAGCCCTGGATCGCGAGAACGAAGGCACCCACGTTCAACTGGGCGTCGAACTGCTCAAGCGCCAGAACATCAACCCGAAGGTCATCCACTGTGTCGAATCGCACCACCACGATGTGCCGCAGGAGACGATCGAGGCGGTCATCGTCGAGGTCTCGGACGCTATCAGCGGGTCACGGCCCGGCGCACGGCGCGAGACCCTGGAATCGTACGTCAAACGGGTGCGCCAGCTTGAGGACACGGCACGCGCCTTCCCCGGCGTCGCCGAGTCGTTCGCGGTTCAGGCGGGCCGCGAGGTGCGTATCATCGTCAGGCCGGAGCAGATGGACGACCTGGCCTGCATCCAGCTCAGCCGTGATATCGCCAGGCGCATTGAGGAGTCGATGGAGTACCCGGGGCAGATCAAAGTGACCGTGGTGCGCGAAACGCGCGCAGTCGAGTACGCCAAGTAACGCCGCGCCAGCCTTGCGGTTGAGTGGAAGCGCCGCGCCGCAAGGCTGTGTTTTTTCGCCCGCCTACTCCTCTTTGCGAAGGTGCGGGAATAGAATCACATCGCGGATCGAGTCGCTATTGGTGAATACCATCGTCAGGCGGTCGATGCCCATGCCAAACCCGCCATTAGGCGGCATGCCATAGCGCATGGCGCGCAGATAATCCTCGTCCAGCGGATTCGCTTCGTCGTCGCCCATCTTCGCGCTGGCAGACTCATCCAGGAAACGCTGTTCCTGATCGAGCGGGTCGTTCAGCTCGCTGAAGGCGTTGCACAGTTCCACCCCGCCGATGAATCCTTCAAAGCGTTCCACAGTGGTCGGGTCGCCATGCCTGCTCTTTGCCAGCGGCGAGATGTCGCGCGGATAGTCATACAGGAACGTCGGTTGAACCAGGTTCTTTTCGACGTAATCCCCCACCAGACCGTCGATCAGCTTACCGCGTGTCTTCACTGAGCCAAGCGTCAGGCCGCGTTCCTTGATAGCGCATTCGAGTGAGTCGGCATCCGGATAGCGGGTGTAGTCCAAACCGGTGTGTTTCAGTATCGCCTCGCGCATGGTCATGCGCTGCCACGGCTGTGACAGGTCGATGGTATGGCCGCGGAAACGGGCGATGCTTCGCGGCAGAACCCGCGCAGCCACGTACTGAATCATCTGTTCGGTCAGGCACATGACGCTGTTGAAGTCGGCATACGCCATGTAGAACTCCAACTGCGTGAATTCCGGGTTGTGCTTGAAACTGACGCCCTCGTTGCGGAAGTCGCGGCCAATTTCGTAAACACGCTCGATGCCGCCCACCAGCAGGCGCTTCAGGTACAGCTCGAATGAGATACGCAGATACAGGTCCTGGTCCAACTGATTATGATGCGTGATAAACGGGCGCGCCGCAGCGCCGCCATACAGCGGCTGCAGGACGGGAGTCTCGACTTCCAGAAAGCCGTGGTCGTCCAGGAACTCGCGCAGGTATTTGATCACGCGGGCGCGCGTGCGGAAAATCTCACGCACCTCTGGATTGACGGCCAGATCGGCGTAGCGCTGGCGGTAGCGCAACTCGGGATCGTTGAAAGCACTGTGGCGCCTGACTGTGCCGTCCGGCTGCTTTTCCTCTTTGGCGATGGGCAACGGGCTGATCGACTTGCTCAGCAGATTCCAGGCGGTTACGCGCAGGGTCGGCTCGCCGGTACGGGTGATAAACATATTCCCGCTGGCTTCGATGAAATCGCCCAGATCAAGGTCCTTGTAACGCTCAAATGATTCCGCGCCGATGGAGTCTTCGCCGATGCGCGCATAGAGCTGGATACGGCCGCTGCCGTCTTCCAACTGCACGAAACCGGCTTTGCCCATGTTGCGGCGCGCCACCACGCGTCCCATCACAGCAACAGCAGCCGGATCGCCCGCATGCAGCGTCTTCTGAAGTTCCTCGTCACTCTGCGCAGGCAGCGCCGCCCGCCATGCCAGGATGGCCGCGCTGGCATCAACGGCCAGGCGGCGCTGATCGATGAACTGCTGGCGGGGCGGATAGGGATCGATGCCCGCGGCCTGCAATTTGCGCAACTTGTTCAGGCGGTCGCGTTCTACTTCGGTGTAGTCCATAGGGGTGAATTGTACTCAAGGCGGCGTGTGCGGACGGCAAAGCGGGGCGGAATCCATTGGAATCCGCCCCGCTCACGCTACGTTTCCGTGGAACGAAGTTCGAGTTCGACCAGCAACCTACTTGTTGCGCTGCAATTGCTGCATGGTGCGCGCCAGGATGTCATCCTGCTCGCGGCCTTTCCGGGAACCCCTGGCGTCGCCCCAGTTGCTGCGGCGGCCGCGGGTCGCCTTCTGCAGCGCCGCCGCCATCGGGCTGAGCTCCTCTTCCGGCCCGGAGGACAGCACGAAGTCATCGGGATCGACGCCTTCCATCGCCAGGTCGATCTGCTTCTTCGGGGCATCGACTTTAACGACGCGCGCCGAGACTTCCTCGCCGACCGTCACAAAGTCGCTGACATTGACGAAGCCGGAGCCGAATGCGGACGAGCGGATCAGCGCTTCGCGTTCGGCGCCGATGTCGATAAAGGCCCCTTTGCGCTCGACCCGCGTGACGATACCTTTGACAACATCCCCGCGATGAATGCTCTCCCACGGCAACGCCGGCGGCTCAATCATCGTCAAACCGATGCGGCGCTTCTCTTCGCTCACTTCAATCACCCACACCGAATCGAGCACGTCGCCGACCTTGGGGCGTTGGCCTTTTGGCATCAGGTTGAACGGGATCAGACCGTGCTTAGGGCCGTCGATATCGACGAAGGCGCCGAAGCTTTCCAGCGAGACGACGCGGGCGCCGGGAATCTTCATGCCGACGCGCAGGTCCGACCAGTCGTATGTCGCTGGGCGAACCATCGTCAGATCGATGCGCTTCATGGCCGGATTGACCGCGGCCACATAGACGTCGATTTCGCCGCCGGGGGTCAGCACATCGGCTACGCGCGTGACCGGATTCTGAACCGTGCTGACGATGCGCGAGATATGGATGAAGCCCTCTGTCTCAAGCCCGATATTGACAAAGGCGCCGCCGAGGTCCACGCGGCTGACCTTGCCCTTGAAGGCCATGCGCGGGCGCAGGTCCTCCAGTGTTGTCGCAGCAGGGGCGGCAGCATTTTCCTGAGTGCCGCTTACCTCCTGCGGAGCAGTGAATACTTCGTTACTCACGGGGAAACTCCTCTAAACATGCTTCCAGATAGATAACGTAGACATTTTATTTTAGCCGACGGTGTGTGTCATGTCAAAGTGGCCTTTTCGCGGGACACGCCGCTGCACCCACGCGGCAATCCGGTCCGCAATGGCGGCGACGATCGCATCGGGCACGCCATTGGCCGCTTTGGACTTCAGCCTGTAATCGCATGGCTCATTGACGTAATCGACCACCTGCCAGACATTGTGCTGATCCAGCGCAATCTCCGTCGAGAACACGTTCAGGCGGCACAGCCCGGCAATCTGTTGCGCGATGCCGCGCAGCCCGTGCAATCGGTACAGGCTTTCTTCTTTCGGCGTGACCGGGTTCTGATCGTGCGTCAGGTCGTCGGCCCAGCAGAGGAATGTGCTGCCGCAGGCATAGAAGATGCGGAACCACGCGCGACGCCTGCCCAGCATCTGCGGCTTGACCCAGGTCTGAACAATCGTCTCGTCCGAGGGCCATTCGCGCCGCCGCTCGTTCACTTCATCCCAGGTATGCGCCGGCTGCAGCACCCCGCTGCCGCCGCTGTGTGCGCCTTTGACTGAGAAGCACTCGCCTACCGGCAACAGGTCGACGGGCGTCAATTCCGCGCGCGATTCACAGGCCGGCAACACGATCATATAGGGCGCCGAGAGGCCATGCGCGATCAACTCATAATGCATGGTGGGCTTGTTCCAGGCGCGCCGCACCAGGTCGTAATCGTTCAACAGGAGCAGCCCGTGTTGCCGGACTGCATCGCAATGGCGCGCGTACTCGCCGCCCCAGTCCCAGGCGCGGTCGATCACCACATGGGCGTCAATAGTGCCGGCGTAAAGATCGCCAGGCAGTGTGGGCAGCCCCTTCGGTCCCACACTGCGCACAGCCAGCCCGCGCCTAATGCAGGATGCCTGCAGGATACTGAGGAAGTCAGCATCATGTTCCCATGACCACAGGATGAGCAGATCCGTTTTCACGCGACGATCAGATCACGGTTGAATGTTGTCAGGCTCTCGCCGCCTTCGGCAGTGACTACCATATCGTCTTCAATGCGCACACCGCCCTGCCCTTCAATATAGATGCCGGGTTCCACAGTGAACGTCATTCCCGGCTGCAGCACGGTTTTGTCGCCTTTAACCATATACGGGGCTTCGTGTCCTTCCAGCCCCAGGCCGTGCCCGGTGCGGTGCGTGAAGTACTTGCCGTAACCTGCCCGGTCGATCACCGCACGGGCGGCGGCATCCATATCTTCCGCCAAGATGCCCGGGCGCACGGCGGCGCGACCGGCGGCATTGGCCTGCTGGACGACCTCATACACGTGTTTCATTTCTGCGGATGGCTCGCCGCCGATCGCGACGGTGCGTGTGATGTCGGAGCCGTAGTCATCCAGCACCGCGCCGAAGTCGATCACCATCAGGTCGCCGGGCTGTACGGCGCGCCCGCCGGCGAAGGCATGCGGAAAAGCGGCGCTCAGGCCGGTCTGCACCAGCGGATACGACGCCGGCTCCTGCGGGTTCTGCTCGAAGGAGATACTCATGAACATACCGGCCACCTCGCGTTCGGTCATGCCGGGGCGCAGCCGCTTGATGGCTTCCGCCAGAACACGTTCGGGCACCTTCGCCGCGCGGCGCATGCGATCCAGTTCGCCGGCATCCTTGGTCATTCGCAGTTGCTTGAGGATATCCGCCGCAGACGTCAGCTTCGAGCTTGCGCCTTTGTGACTGAGCAATGACGATTCCAGCACGCGCATGGCCGTCGGTTCGACACCGACGACGCAGCCATCCAGGCCCAGGTCGGATACCGCCTGGTCGGCAGCATCCTGCGGGTCCTGTCCATCGAGATAGCTGTACACGCGCCAGTCGATCCTATATGGCCCATTCAAGGCTTTGCCTGCCTCAAACGCAGGCACCACCAGCGCGGGCTGCTGACTGTCCGACGCCGGAAATACGGCGATGATGGGGCGCTCGCTCAGATGGTAATGAACGCCCGTAAAGTAGAGCATATTCGCTCCCGGTACGATTGCCACATAGTCCATTCCAGCGGTGCGCTGTAATTCGCGAAGTCTGATCAATCGATGCATGCTCATGATGGTTGCATTCACTCCTCAGGCGACACAGTGTTGAGAGCGCCACCCGCTCAACCATCATCGGCGGCTCGGGCGAACAGCTCATCTCATCGCCATGTTTATAATTGATTTTGTGTAATTGTAAAGACGCGCTGCCGCCATGGCGGGGCGGCGTACGGAGGTGAATGCGATGAATAAGTTGTTCAGCTTCATGGGCGGCATGATCGTCGGGGCGATCGTCGGCGCCGCAACCGTGCTGGTCAGCACACCGCGCTCAGGCGAATCCATCCGCGCAGACATCCGGCGCGAGGTCGAGAACATCCTGGAAGAAGGACGGCGGGCATCCGCCGCGCGCCGCGCCGAACTGGAATCGCAACTGTCGCAAATGCGCGGCGACCATTCGGACGAGGGGTCCAGCGAATAGCCGCTGCGATGCCACCAAGGGCACACGAGAGCGGGTCGGTGACGACCCGCTCTTTTCATTCAGCGCTCACTTCGCAATCGGCGCCGCCGCTTACCTGACTGACAATTCAAAGCTGCCCGGTTCCGTGACAACCGGTGTCGTCGCCGAGATGACGAGCACCGCCTTGTTTACGGAGCCGGCGCCCGCCGCGCCAAAATCGAGCGTGGCGGCGCCGACGTTATCCGTCAACGGGATGCGCTGCAGGCTGATGGTGCTGTCTTTCTTCATGACGATCATCTGAATTTTCCAGTACTGCGGCAGGATATTATCGGTGCGCACAAAACCCTCGCGCTTCCAGCCGCTGTCGCTGGTGCCATCGGCCTGGTAGCCGATCTCCGGTATCTGGATATTGTCGACCGCCAGGCCTTCGCGGTTGACGCCTGCATCGGTGACGACTTCGAAACGCAGCAGGATTTTTTTACCGGCATACCTGGACAGGTCGGCGCTTTCGTCCACCCATTGCGGCGTACCGCCTGTGCCCGACGAGCCGGTGAATCCACAGCCCAGGTTAGAGCCGTTGGGATTGGTCGTCGTACAGGTCGTCGTATTCAATATCTGCCAGGTCGCGCCGTTGTCAGTCGATGCGCTGACGTAGCCGTAGTCGTAGTCTTTCTCGATGCGATACCAGGCGCGGAACTTAAGCGAAGCTTTCGTGACCTTCGTCAGGTCGACCTCGCGCGTCATGCGGGTGTCGCTGGCGTCGGCCCGGTTTGACCACCAGAACTGGTTGGTGGTGTCTCCCATGGGCAGTATCGGCACCGAAAGCGAACCGGTGAACTGGATGGTTACCGGCGAATTGCCTTTCAATTCGATATAGTGTGTGCCGTACTGATTCACCTGGTCCGTAACGTCGTAGGGATAGTCGGCCGCGGTCAGGTTAGCATAAGTCGACATGGGCGGCACGCTGGTCTGCGTATAGTTGTAGCGGTTGCTCTTGTCGGCCTTGTTCATCTTCTGCGTGCCCATGTAGTTGGCAATCACCCAGTCCGCAAACAGGTCCTCGAATGTGTAGGCTTTGCCGGTGTCCGGGTTGGTGATGCCGGTTGAGGCCAGTGTCGCCATGATGGCAGGGATGCTGCGCTCCTCGGTATGCGCCAGTTTCTTCGTCACATCGGGGCCGAAGCGGTCATACAGGTACGACCAGAACAGATAGCCGCCGCCGTAGTGCGCGGTATTCTCGCCGGCGCTGCCTTCCGACCAGGTGTTCAGTTGCGTGTCAGGCGCGCTGGCAAACGAATAGACGGTGCCGACCTCGTCGGCGTAGCCATTCAGGCGTTCTGCCAACTGCGCAGCGCCCTCTTCCAGCCACAGCGCCGAGGCGTGCACCTGACTGAAGCTGATCATGTGCTGGTATTCGTGCGCCAGCGTACTCATATAGCTGGCGCTGCCCGGATCAGAGCCGTTGTAGCCCGGTTCCGCATTGACCACGAACATCTTGGCTTCATTGGAATCCGGGCGCACGGCGCGGGTATAGCTGTCTGGCGATGAGAAATAGCCGCCGACGGTGCTTCCCACGCCGGCGGCGTGCAGGATGTACAGGTGCGGGTCGCAGTCGACGCCGATGCCTTCGTCGCCGAAGAATGCGCGATTGGTGGGCAGAATCTTATTCGTGAACTGGTCCGCCGCGCGGCGCAGGTTCGTGGCGTTGATCGACAGCCTGTCCGGCGCCGTCTCCACCCACATGTAGGCATAGGTGGTCTTGTATTTGAGCACCGCCGTAATCGTAAACTCGCTATTGGCATCCTGGTTGCTGAGGATGAACTGGCGCGTGGCGCCCACCTCATAGCCTTTCGACTGTTGCGTGCAGGTGACGACAGCCTGCGACGGCAAGACTCCCTTGAATCGGATAGCCAGGTCGGCAAGATTTTCGCGCGGCAACGCTTCGGTCAAAGCCGGATCGATCGAGAGTGTCGTCGTCACGGTAGACGTTGTCGGCTGTGCAGACGACTGCGACGGCGGCTGGCGGGTGGGCAGCGGTTCGCGCTGCACCGGGCGAGGCGTTGTCGTCGGGGCTGTTGTCTGCCGCATAAAAGGCGTCGGGATATCTATCGCCGGGGCGCTGGGCTGGCTGCGTGCAATGAACGTCCCCACGATGAAAACACCGCCGCACAGACTGAGGCACAGGCAGGCGATGATAAGCCCGGCCAGCAAAGCCAACCAACTGTTTCTACTCATGTTGTTACCTGCGGATTGTCCCGCCCAGTTGCATTTCCAGCGCGCGTATGATCTTGGCGCGCTGCTTTTCGACTTCCCCCACTGTCAATGTCCTGTCGTCGGCCTGATAGGACAGTGCGTATGCCATGCTCTTCCTGCCAGCGCCGGCCTGCTCGCCGCGATAGATATCAAACAGGCGCGCCGTGCGGAGCAGACTGCCACCTGCACGGAGTATCACCTGTTCCGCCTGCTCGGCACGCACTTCTTCATTCACAATGACGGCCAGGTCTTCGTGGACCGCGGGGAAGCGCGGCACGTCAGCGACAGCTAGCTGCTCGCTCGCCGCAGACCGCAGCGCCGCCACATCCAGTTCCGCAACCAGCGCCGGCGTTTCCGCGGCGATACCCCACGTTTCACGCACGCGCGGGTGCAGCTCGCCGAATATCCCCAGGCGCAACACTTCGCGGCCACGCCGTTCCAGCAGGATCTCAGCGACCCGGCCGGGGTAGAAGATAGGCTGATCGACGGCTGCGTAACGCACCCCATACAAGCGCAGTCCGGCTACGAATGCTTCGAGGATCCCCTTCAGATCGAAGAAGTCCATGCCCGTGCCCACGGGCTGCCGCCAGGAGGGGAGAGTTCGGGCACCGCTGATGGCAATGACGAGCCGGCCTGCTTCATCCGGAAGTGTACCGTCCTCGGACGGAAGGTACACGCTGCCCAGTTCAAAGACAGCGACCCGCTCATGATGGCGCAGATTGGATGCGACATTCTCCAGCACACCTGTGATCAGGGTGTGCCGCATGACGGCGCGCTCCGGGTTGATGGGATTCTGCAGCGTGACATACGCGCGGTCGTCCTGCGCCATGCCGGGCGGCAGGATGCGCGCTTCATTTTCAGGCGTCGTCAACCGGTAATTGACAATTTCCTGCAATCCGATGCCGGCCAGAATATCGCGCAGTTGGTCGTCGAATTCGACGGCAGGATTGCCTTCGGCGGGCGGTATCTCGTCCAGCATCAGGGTCGCGGGGATGCGGTCATATCCGTAGATGCGCCCGATTTCCTCAATCAGGTCGTGCGCGCCTTCGATATCAGTGCGATGCGGGGGTGCCGTCACGCGCAGTGTGGCAGCACCAGGCACCGGCTCAACCGTGAACTCCAGGCTGCGCAGGATGCGCGTCATTTCGTCGACGTGGATATCCGCACCCAACAACTTCGTTACGGCTGCCGGGTCAAGCTCAGTAACGACAGGCGGCAGCGGTTGCGGATATGCATCCAGAATGCCGTGCGATACTTCGCCGCCCGCGTATTGCTGCAACAGCGCCAAGCCGCGTTTCTGCGCCAGCAGCGCCAGGTCGGGATGGATATTGCGCGCGAAACGGTACGAGGCTTCGCTGTTCAGATCGTGGCGTCGCGCCGTACGCCGGATGCTGACCCAGTTCCAGGCTGCCACCTCAAACAGGATATTGGCGGTGGTCGCCTTGACTTCGCTGTCTGCGCCGCCCATCACACCGGCGATGCTCAGGGCGCGCTGTGAATCGGCGACGACGATGTCTTCTGCACTCAGCTCACGCTCGACATTGTCGAGTGTGACAAGCTTCTCGCCAGGCGCCGCCAGGCGGGTGATGATGCGCGCCGGTTTGCTGATGGCGTCGTAATCGAATGCGTGCGTGGGTTGACCGATCTCCAGCATGACATAGTTGGAGATATCCACGATGTTATTGATTGGCCGCATGCCTGCCAGCGTAAGCCGGCGCTGCATCCAGTGCGGTGACGGTTTGACTGTCGCCTTGTTGACGATGCCAATGGTGAAACGTGGATTGAGGCGCGGGTCGCGTATCTCCAGCGCGACCTGATCGGCGGTCTTCCGGTCGCATTCCGTGTAGGAAACAGACGGGTAACACAAGGTCTGCCCGGTGAGCGCCGCCACCTCGCGCGCCACACCGATGATCGACGCCGCCCGGATGGTGCTGGGCAGGATGGCAATGTCCAGCACCACATCGCCCAGGTAATCCACCAGCGGGCTGCCGACAGGCGCATCTTCCGGCAGTATGATGATACCTTCGTGCTCGTCACTGAGGCCAAGTTCTTTTTCGCTGCACACCATCGAATCGTTGCGGATGCCGCGCAGGGTGGCTTCCTTCAACGTCATGATGACGCGGCCTTCTTTGTGCCCGTCATACAGGCGCGCGCCTTTCAACGCCAGAACAACCTTCTGGCCGCTGTCGCCGGGCTGGATGTTCGGCGCGCCCGTAACGACGGTCATGGGCTGCGCGGCGCCATATTCGACGGTTGCCAGCAGAAGTTTATCCGCGTTCGGGTGGCGTTCCACCTTCAACAATTGGCCGACGAAGATCTTCGCCGGATCCCACGGTAATTCCGACCCGGGCAGACCGATGGTCTCGACGTGCTCCACTTCCAGGCCGGCCATGGTCAATTTATCGACCAGTTCGGCGATTGGCAGTGTGATATCGACGTATTCTTTTAACCAGGAAATTGGGACGCGCATAGATTTCGAGTATAACGGATAGCGCTGTCTGACCTAACGATCCCACATCGTGCGGAAGCGCGGGGCGGCGGCCATGTATTGTTCGCCGGCTGCCGCCAGTTGCCGATGGTCTTCTTCATCCAGTTCCCACCCCACGGCGGTGGCGTTCTGCTCCACCTGCTGCAGCGATGAGCTGCCGACAATGACACTGCTGATATGCGGCTGGCGGGCAGTCCAGTTGATCGCCACCTGTGCCGGCGTCACGCCGTGCTTCTGTGCTACCCGCTTTACGACCGCCGTTGCCCTGAGCGCATGCGGCATGACCTCCGGGCGGAAGAACACACAATGGTTGCGGACGTCGCCCGGCGGGAATGTCGACGACTCGTCGTAGCGCCCGGTCAGAATGCCTTCGCCCAGCGGGCTGTAAGCCAGCACGCCGATGTGCTGCGCGCCGCAATGCTGAATCAGCGGTTCCTCGTAGCGCCACACCAGTGCGTACGGCAACTGATTCGACGCCACGGGATACACGCAGGCTGCCAGGTCGGTCTGTTCCCTGTTGAAATTCGACACCGCCGCATAACGCACCTTACCGGCCTTCACCAGCCTGGCAAGGCCGGCAATCGCCAGCTCATTCGGCTCATCGTAAGAAGGCCAGTGAATCTGCAGCACGTCGATGTAATCGGTCCCCAGCCGCTGCAGGCTCTCATTGCAGGACCCCTCGACCATCTCCGGCATCGTCGCATGTGAGCGCACCTTGGTCGCCAGCACTACCTTGTCGCGGCGGCCCTGCAGCGCACGTCCCACGACGGATTCAGAAGCGCCATTGCCATAGCTGGGCGCGGTGTCCCACAGGTTGATGCCCAGATCGAGCGCTCGATGCATGATGGCAACCATGTCGGCTGCGCTCTTCCGGGTTTTGGTGAACTGGTTGCTGAACTGGGCGCATCCCAGCGCCACTGCGGAGACAAGCAGGTTGGACCAGCCAAGTTTGTTATATCGCATGTTGTCCTCTGTGATTATAGGATCGGTTATAGTAGGTTTGATGACAGCGGTCGAGTTTACGCAGCACATCCGGTTTGCGCTTTACCATCTGTTCGAAATCAGCGTGCTGGATAAAGGACCCGCGCGCGTACTGGCGCCCTGGCTGCGGCAGGTGTGCGAGCCAATGGATCAAACGTCGGCCGGGCAGCAACTGCATCGCCTGCTGGTAGAGACGATCGAGCGCCTCAAGCCCGCCGAACCGCTGGATGCCAATCTGCCGCGCCACCGCACCTACCTCATCCTGAAACGGCGCTACCTCGATGGTGCGCCCATTCAACATCTGGAAGTCGAATTCAACAGCAGCAGCCGGCAGTTCCGCCGCGACAACCACCGCGCCGTGGAAGAACTGGCGCTGCAGTTGTGGAACCTGGCGCCGCAGGCCGCACAGGCGGCTGTCGCCGCTGCAGGGCGCACGGATGGCACGAAACCTGACAGTGCTCTTGCGGACTTCGACAGGAGCATCAGCGCCATCAACCTGCTCGACTTGGTCGTCGATGCCGCGCAGACGCTATCCGTCATCATCAGTTCCACACATACCCAGGTTGTGGCCGATATCTCCGCCGAGTTGCCGCCAGTGACTGCTGACCGTGTGGCGCTGCGCCTGGCGCTGATCAAACTGCTGCGCGCGGCCATCGCACATTCCCCCACCCGCACGCTGCGGCTGCATGCCAGCCAGATCCAGGATGGCATTATGCTCATGGTCGACGGCGTCTGCGACTTGAAAACCAGCGATGCCGCATTCGCAGAGGCGGCGCAGATGTTTGCGCTGGCCGATGGCCGCCTTGAGCTTGAAAGCACCGAATCTGACCCGGCCGGCACGGTGTGTATCGCCGCCCGCCTGGAGACGCAGCAGCGCATGACTGTGCTGGTGATTGACGACGATCCCGCCATGGGGCGCATCATCCAGCGCTACCTGACGTTGAAACCGATCAGGGTGGTCAGTTGCAGCTCGACGGACAATGCGCTGAAAATGGCGCGCGACCTGCAGCCCATCCTGATCCTGCTCGATGTATTGATGCCGCGGCGCGACGGCTGGGAAGTGCTGCAGGAACTTAAAGCCAACCCGGATACCTACCACATCAACCTGGCAGTCTGCTCGATC
>JAKALH010000081.1 GCA_021813225.1 Chloroflexota bacterium | reverse complement strand
AAAATTGCCTGCGTGCCCACACCGCGCCTGCCGGTCACGCGGCTTGCCGACCGCGTCGAAAAATTGCTCGGCGCCACCGGGTACGCCACGATCAAACGCGAGGATCGTCCTCCGCACCAAATTTATCTCACCGTTTGCGCTGACGCCGGCAGACAATCCGTCCATGTTGTCGAGGAAGTTCATGGCATTCGTGACGCCCACGATCCAGAAAACCGTGAGGGCCGCATCCAGCATCGGAAATGAAAACAGCTGCACCCGGACGCCAGCGGCCCACACCGAAATGCCGGCAACGACTTGCGCGACCAGCCGCACATAGGCGCTCAGCGTGAAGCGGTCATCCATGAGGCCCAGGAAAGACATGAATGCGGCGCCAAACAGTATGGCGACGAGTTGCTGTATCTCCATCTGGCTGCGCAGGAAGATCAATGCCACCATGACAGCCATGACGATTGCAACACCTCCCATCCGCGGCACCGGCAATAAATGAATCTTCCGGGCGCTGGGTTTATCGATCACACCCAGGTGCGGCGCCAGCCACTTACTGACCGGCGTCAGCGCGATAGCCAATGTCAGCGCGCCAAGAAACAGGATGAGAATGAGAGGTGTCATTTTATTAAAACAGTGTGCTGTCACAGACTGCGCACCTTAGGATCAGCATGATAGCCAGTTGCCGGCTCACGACCTAAGGCAACGTCGTCTTCGGTGCGGAAGTCAACTGAGCTAAAAGCGTCTGTAAACCGGACTTCTGGTCAGCAGGCGCCAGATCGATCGCCTTCTGAATTGCCGACTTAGCCAGATCTGTCTGCCCGCTGTCGCGATACAGCAAGGCCAGGTTCTTGTAGCCATTCCAGTCGTTCGGCACCCTGGTGATATAGGCCTGTGTCGTACTGATGGCAGCCGGCAGATCGCCCAGTTGCTGATAAACATAGGTCAACACGTTATAGGCCTGGGTTCCGGCAGGATTGACGCTGATTGCCTTTGTGAACTGAATACTGGCTTCGCGCAGTTTTGCTTTATATGCGGCATCAGCAGCATCAGCGGCCGCCTGAGCTGCGCTGTGCTTCGTGTCAGTAATGGGAACCTGCGCGAGTGCCTGTGTCGCCTGCTGGCGTTTCTGGTCGAGTGCCGTTGCCTGCTGCATCAGTAACTCGCCATCCAGCAGGTAGGTCTGGTCATATTTTCTGTCAAGCGTCAAGGAATGATCCAGCATCTGCTGCGCTTTCGCGTAGTTGTTGAAGGAATAGAGATAAAGCGACGCCCATTCATTCCACAGGACCGCATTATTCGGGCTGAGTGTTGTTGCGATCCTGTACTCCTTGCTCGAGTTCTCGTAGTCGGTCATCTTTGTGGCCGCGTCTTTGGCAATATCGCCTGCCTGCCGCCACATGCGCGCCAGATTGGCGCTGTGATCGGTGTTCAGCGGATTGATCACGCGCGCTTCTGTCAGGATGATGCGCGCCGCCGTCAACAGGTCGTCCTGACTCATCGTTGATGACGGCAGCGTGTTGGGCAGCCGGTTCCAGTTCTGTGCGCCGTCGTCGATCACCTTGGTGAATGACGCATTGTCGGGCCAGCTCTTCAGCTTGGATGTATCCCGGGTCGACTTCGCTTTTTCCAGCAGCGCACGCCCTAACCACAGGTAGTAGAAGTCTTCGTTCGGCGCCAACTGTATGGCGCGGCGATAATGCTCGATCGCCACGTCCCAACCCTGCACATTGGTGCCCTGCTGCAAAACCGTAGCGCCCTGCTGATCCCAGGGCGCCGCCTGCTTATAGACAATATCGGCGGCAATTGGCTGCAGGTTGCTCGTCCCAATCGTGGTGAGTGTGATGATAAAGATAAACAAAGCAGCGAAACCGCCCGCCGACATGGTCCTGGACGGTATAGATTGTTCTTCACCCCGCAGCAGCAGCCCGCCGGCAATCATCACCAGACCGATCAGCACATATAGATAAGCGGGGAACTGCGACAACTGGTTGGCGATACTCAGGATGTTATCGACGGTGTTAGATCGTGTCGAGACGAAATCCACCAGGCGTCCGGAAATAAACGTTCCAAATGCGATGCAGATCATCATCGAGATGGTCATTACCAGCGCTGTAGCCGTGGCTAATGAAGCGGTGCTGGACTTATCCAGTATCTCGAGTGTCCCGCGCCGGTATGCGTCGGCAATGAGCAGCAGCGAGCCTAGAATCCACGTCAGCAGGAGCATGGCCAGGACACCGGCCGCGGGCCGGCTCTTAGCTACAGTTAATGCATTCCAGAAAACCTGCCCGGCAACAGTTATCCGATCCGCATTGTTTATAAAGTCGAACGCCAGTATGCCGAGAATCAAGCCCAGCATCACCCCACTGACGGCAGCAGGGCTGAACCAGGATGGCAGCGCGAAGGCATGGGCAGCCGTCGAACGGCGCGAGGCTGAAGCCATGCCCGCTGATTGCTGTTGCTGCAAGCGGCGCCGGCGCCGCGCGGGACCGGCGGCCGTGGAACCACGTGCACTGGCGTTTCCACCTGATTTCGCAGCCGGTGATGCCGCAGCGGGTATCGCTGATGCCGCGGTTTCGACCGCAGCTTCCGCCGCCTTACCATCACGGATATAACCCATACCCACCACAACGAGGATGGCCGCAAAAGCCCAGAAATGTGTGCGCGTGGCCGCAATAGCGATTCCGGTATGGATTTCGATAAAGTGAGCGATCACTGCCGACAACAGCGCAATAATCAGGACCTGATCGCGCAGGGATACCTGGGCGGGAGCGCGGTCGTCATGCTTACCTAGAACGTTGATCAATACACTGACGACGAGGTAGGTCGTAAGACCGGCAGCAACGCCGATTGCCACGCCAACGCCGAACAGTGCAGGGCCTGATAACAGGATACCGACGGCGGCCCCAACCGTGCCGCCCAGTATCCACAGTGCTGGAAACAGCATCCGTTCGAAGCGCGATGTCACCAGCCCGATCCACTTGAAGCCGAAATAGAAAAAACTGCCGAACAGCAGCATATAAGCGAGGAAACCTATCAGTCCTGTGATGACCAGCGAGTCCCACGTCTCGTTATGGCTGCGATCGGGTGAGGCGTTGCGCGCTTCATAGTGCGCCAGATCCGTCGGATAAAACGGGTTGTAGGCAACGTACATCGACTCAGGCCCGTATCCAACCAGTGGCCTGATGGCATTGAATATATCAATGCGGCCGTCCGGGAACTCCAGAGGTTGATGTGGCAGCACAAGCTTCACATCGCCTTCCCAGATCAGCACACGCACCGCGTTCGTACCTGAGGCGGTCTGTATGACCGAACTCAGCCTGCCGAACAACGGGAACTCGCGTATTTTGTCGAACAGACTCGACTTGTTGAAATTCAACATGAAGAGGAATGCCAGGCTGGCGATCCCGGCGCCGATGTACCCCAATGTCAAGAGCAGGCGCAGCTTCCTCTTGCGAACGATCTGGATGAGCAGCAGGACGATGAAGAACACACCTGCCAGCCAGCCCAGTTGCGGGCCGCGGCTGCCCGCCAGTATCAACACGACATAGGCATTGAGCAATGCAATCAGGATGAATCCCGCCGCGCGGATGACATCGGATATGCGCGCCTCATTCGTGGTCAATACCGAACCTACAGCCTCGGCTATCTTGCCCAGGTTCAGGAAGAATGCCATCACCAGATAAGCCGCGATAAAGATGGAGTTGCCCATATTGCCGGCGACGCGCTGAGTAACATCGCCGCCCCATGGCAGCGGATCCATATCCGCTCTCTGAATCAATCCGTAGACGGCAATCGGCAATGACGTGATGATGATCAGGTTGATCAACCGGTCAAGCTGGGCGCGGGTGCGCATTCCCTGAATAATCATCAGGAAGATGATGATGTATGAGAAGGTCGTATAACTGCCCTGCAGACGCTGATACGATCCCAGAAGGCTGGTGCGCGGCGCGACCGACAACGCCGTGCTGATCATATAGATTGCGACCATCAACAGCGTTGGAAGCACCAGCGGCGTGCGCCAGGAAATCCGGCGATCCAGGTTGGGATTTCGGCGTTCCTCGATCCACTTCACCAGCCAGGCCGTCGCCATAACCAGGGCGATCGACCGCACCGTTGTCAGTTTATCCGGCTCAAATACGCGACTCGAGTAAATATCGAAAAACAGCGGCGCCACGATTAGCGCAGCCAGCCATCCCGTCTCGATGAACCGATCGCACCACAGACTCAGTTTACTGGTGTAAGTGTTTGTTTTGACAGGTGAAGGAACTTCAGCAACGCTGCCGCTGGGCGCTGCCGGGGCAACCATGGACATGATCATTCACCTCTATAAACAGCAGTCGAAGTTCGTAACTGTGCGTCGGGAATTCGCTGATCGTGACGGTATTTCATTATCGGTATGTTACCAGAGCGGCATATCTGGCGTTTCGCAGTCGCGTGATCCAGCGCCGCCCATGCCAGCAACCCGCACATGTTACCAGAGCGGCATATCTGGCGTTTCGCAGTCAGTCTTGCAGATACGCTAAAAAACCGGATGGTATGATAATCGTCGAAGTTACATCCGGAATAATCCTTTGTCCCGAGGAATAGAAAAGCAATGAACTCAAAGATTGATACAACAGCAAAATACCTCAAGTCACACGAATGGGCGCGGGTCGATGGTAAAGACGTTGTAATCGGGATCAGCGATCACGCGCAGGATGCTTTGAGCGATCTCGTATATGTCGAGTTGCCGCGTGTCGGTGCGAAACTGGACAAGGGCGTGACCTTCGGCGTCGTCGAATCCGTCAAGGCCGCTTCCGATGTCTACATGCCTGTTGGCGGAACGATTACCGCAGTGAATAAAGCCCTGGAGAAGACGCCTGAAATTATCAACAAAGACCCTTATAACGAGGGATGGCTGATTAGAATCACCCCGGATAATCTGGCCGAGATGGACACCTTGCTCGACGCCGAAGCCTATGAAGCATACGTCAAAGAAGAAGAAAAGCATTGAGTTGATAGAAGGTCTGCACAGCGCATCATCCGTTTATTACAGGCCAGTTCGTTTAGACTATGGATTACATCCCACATACTGACGCCGAACGCCGCCAGATGCTCCACACTATTGGCGTAGACAATCTTGATGACCTTTTCGACGCGGTTCCAGGCAAGTACCGGTTCCCCCGACTCGATCTTCCCGCAGCCTCGACCGAAATGGAAATCGCCTGGGAAGCGCAAAGCCTGGCGGACGCAAACGCCGACGTGAACCATTATGTGTGCTTTCTGGGCGCCGGAGCGTATAACCACTATGTGCCTTCAATCGTGGATCACATAATCCGGCGCGGTGAATTTTTCACCGCCTATACGCCGTATCAACCTGAAGTCAGCCAGGGAACTCTGCAGGCCATCTTTGAGTTTCAGAGCATGATCGGCAACTTGACTGGCATGGAGATATGCACGGCATCACATTACGACGGGGCAACGGCATTTGCCGAGGCAGCATTGATGGCCGTCAATACCACCCGGCGCCATAAGGTGATTGTCTCGCCGGCTGTCCATCCGCAATATCGTCAGGTGCTCAAAACCTATACGCAATTCAGTCCGAACCTCGTCGTTGCCGGCGATGTGGACGACAGGAACGATCTGGGCGACCTGCTGAACCTTGTCGACGAAGACACCGCGTGTCTATGCATCAGCAGCCCTGATTTCTTCGGCCGCTTTGAGGAAATCGAGGGCGTGGCGGCCGGAATACATGCCCGGGGGGCGCTGCTGGTTGCCGCTGTCAATCCGATATCTCTGGGTCTGTTCAGGTCGCCGGCTGACTATGGCGCAGATATCGTCGTCGGAGAAGGCCAGCCTTTAGGAATACCCTTGAGTTTTGGCGGCCCTTATCTGGGATTCTTCTGCACCACTCGCGAATACATGCGCCGCATACCTGGCAGGATTGTCGGCGAGACCGTCGACCTGAACGGAACACGCGGTTATGTATTGACGTTGAAAACGCGCGAACAGGATATTCGCCGCGAGAAGGCCACCAGCAATATCTGCACCAACCAGGGCCTGATGGCACTCGCGGCTTGTGTCTATATGAGCGTCATGGGAAGGAATGGCTTGCAGCAGGCTGCCAACCTGAGCTACCAGAAAGCCCATTACATGGCGGACCAGATCAGCAAGCTGCGCCGCTATGAAGTGTGGGACGATAGACCGTTCTTCAATGAATTCGTGGTGAAATGTCCGCTTGCCGTCGAGCAGATCAACAGGCGCCTCATGAGTGAGCACAGTATGATTGGCGGATATGATCTGGGCAGGGACTACCTCCGGCTCAACCGCCACATGCTGGTCTGTTGTACGGAAACCAATACGCGCGGCGAGATCGATGAATTCGTCAAGGCGCTCGGTGAGATGGAATAAGCATCCTGCCCATCAAAGCCCCTTATCAGTTTGATAAGGGGCTTTCCATTTCCAGACAATCATGGCGGGTGTACTCAAGCGCAGCTTCTTCGATCGCGATACCACCCTGGTGGCGCGCCAGTTGATAGGTATGCGCCTGGTGCGTATCTTGCCTGACGGGCATCGCCTGAGCGGCACAATCGTCGAGACAGAGGCTTATCTCCCCGGCGATGCGGCATCGCATGCCTGTCGAGGGCCATCGCAAAGAAACGCGGCCATGTTCATGCAGGCCGGCACGAGTTACGTGTACTTTACTTACGGCGTACATTTCTGCTTCAATATCGTAACGGAATGCGCAGGACAGCCGGCAGCCGTTCTGATCCGTTCGCTGGAACCCGATGAAGGCATCGAGCAGATGCGGCAGTATCGAATGAAGCACCGGCATCGCGCCATTGCGAAGCATGAGCTATGCCGTGGCCCAGCCTGCGTCTGCCAGGCACTGCAGATCGATCGCACGCTGGATCGATATGACATGCTGCAGGGCGGCAGCATCCTGTTTGTTGAACAAGACACGAGCAGGCCCGACCATGAGGTATGCAACACACCGCGCATCCGTGTGCGCGGAGATCAGCAGGCACTTGACCGGCTATGGCGGTGGGCGATCAAAGACAATGCCTGTGTTTCCCGGTGATCGGCAGTGCTCATGGAGCGGTACAAAACCGGATCAACAATTCGTGTTGGAGTAGAGTCACATACGATGGGTTCGAGAATTGAGTATTCAGTGTTCACCAAGCCGTGGAAATCGCCTTTGCCAGAACTGGCCGGATTCGTCAAATCACTGGGATTTGATGGTGTTGAGTTACCAGTACGCCCCGGTTATCAGGTCGAACCGCAGGATGTCGTGAAAGGACTGCCCGCGGCACAACGGATAATGGCCGATCGTGGTTTGCGCATTTATAGCGTGGCAGGACCGGCAGATGAACGCACGATTGCAGTATGCGCGGAATGTGGTGTGCCGGTAATCCGTATCTGCGTCGGTATCGACGATGACGGTTATCTGGCGACCGAAGCCAGGCTGCAGCGCCAGTATGATGAGCTGGTCCCCGTGCTGGATCACTACAAGGTGACATTGGGCATACAAAATCACTGCGACCGCAATATCTGTAATGCCATGGGGTTGAAGCATCTGATCGATCGCTACGACCCGCATCAGATCGCCGCGGTCTGGGACGCCGCGCATAACGCGTTGAACGGTGAAGACCCGGAAATGGCTATCGATATTATCTGGTCGCACCTGTGCATGGTGAACCTGAAGAACGCATACTGGCAACGGGTGAACGGTCCCGAAGCCGAACAGGCCGAGTGGCGACCGTACTGGACTCTGGGCAGGCATGGCCTGGCGTCCTGGCCGCGGGTTACAGCGGAGCTGAAGCGGCGCGCCTACTCCGGCGTGATATGCCTGCCTGCCGAATACAGTGATGAAGGAGCTGTCGACAGGCTGATCGCAGAGGATATCGTCTACGCAAAGGCGTTGATGCAGTGATCATGCTGGCGTCATTAACCCATACTCGGTGAGGTATCTATGCAACCTTTTCGTATCGTATCGTGTTCGCTTCTTCCGGTGCTATCCGTCGTTCAGATCGCCCGGTTCTTCGCCATCGTCTTCGCCGGCTTCGGGTTTGGTCAATGGCGCCACCTTGGCAGCTGCGCCAGTTGCCATGCTGGCGCGGATAGCAGCTTCAATTTTATCCTTGACTTCCGGGTGTTCCTTCAGGAAGGTCTTGGCATTTTCGCGGCCCTGCCCGATGCGCGTGCCTTCATAGATGATGAAAGTGCCGCGTTTCTCAACGATATTCATGGTGATCGCCACATCCAGCAGGTCGCCAACCACGCTGATGCCTTCGTTATACATGATGTCGAATTCGGCCTCGCGGAAGGGCGGTGCGACCTTGTTCTTGGTCACACGGACGCGGGTTCGACTGCCAGTCACCTCCCCGCCCCCTTTGATCGCCTGGATGCGCCGCACGTCCAGCCGCACCGAAGCGTAGAACTTCAACGCCATTCCGCCCGTGGTCGTCTCCGGGTTGCCGAACATGATGCCGATTTTCTGGCGCAACTGGTTGGTAAAGATAACCGCAGTGTTAGTCTGCTTGATGGCCCCAGACAACCGGCGGCAGGCCCGGCTCATCAGACGCGCTTGAATGCCCGGCTGCTGGTCCGTGATTTCTCCTTCAATCTCGGCCTTAGGCACCAGCGCCGCAACCGAGTCGATCACGACGACATCCACGGCATTCGAGCGGATCAGTTGCTCAGCGATATCGAATGCCTGTTCGCCTGTGTCCGGCTGCGATATGAGCAGCTCGTCGACATTGACGCCGCAGCGCGCGGCATAGGTGGGATCCAGGGCGTGCTCCATATCGATATAGGCAGCCGTTCCGCCTCGTTTTTGCGCTTCAGCCACGACGTGCTGGCAGATGGTAGTTTTACCCGACGATTCAGGGCCATAAATCTCGGTAATTCTGCCGCGCGGAACGCCCCCGACACCCAGCGCCATATCCAGGGCGACGCTGCCGGTGGGAATAACGTCAATCTGCATGTGAGTTGCCTCGCCTAATCGCATGACTGCACCGTCACCATGGGTTTTCAGAATCGACGCCAAAGCAATATCGAGTGCTTTCTTCTTTCCATCAGCAGTTGCCATATGTTTACTCCGCGCTGTCAGAAAAAATGGCGATGCCGTGCCTGCGCCGGCACCGGACTAGAACAAATGTTCAACACCGATTATATACAATTCGCGCGCCGGCGCAAGGGTATCAGCGTAAAATCATCTGGTCACGTTCCGGCCCGACGCTGGCAATGCTCACACGTGCGCCCGTCAGTTCCGTCACCCGGTCGATATATGCCCGTGTATTGCGCGGCAATGCGCCAAAGGAACGCACCGCCGAGACATCTTCCGACCACCCGGGCAACTCCTCATAGATCGGCTCGCACTGAGCGATCATATCGCCGTCCTGGGGAAAATGATCGATACGCTCGCCCCTGCAACTGTAGGCAGTCGCTATCTTGAAAA
>JAKALH010000080.1 GCA_021813225.1 Chloroflexota bacterium | reverse complement strand
CGCCGCGCGGCAATGCTTCGCCCCTACGCTCGAAATCGCCCAATCGTTACTCGACCGGGCGCTGCGCAATTCCGCCGACTTCACCACCGACTTCAGCGCCGTGCTGACCGGCGCGGTGTGCGGCGATGCCGCCTTCTACGTCACCCACGACGGCGGCGAGGTGTTCTACCGCGCGCTGCACCCGGGCGACGTGGATGTGCTGGACTGGACACCCGCCGGCCAACCCGCCCGCGTCATGGTGCAGCACGACGACCGCATCGAAACCTGGGACGCCGATACGGTCGTCATCGACCACGGCGGCTCGTCTCTACATTACGCCAACCCTTACGGCCTGATTCCGGTGGTGGTCTGGCCGAACTGGCCGCGCATCGGCAGCCGCTGGGGCGACTCGACGCTGGAACACATCCGCGCGGCCTGCCGCCTGCTGAACGAGCGCCTGGACCTGCTGATGTGGCTGGTGCGCGTGCAGGGCAACCCGCCCATCAAGGCGCTGGGCGTGGACAAGGCTCAACTGCGCACCGACCCCGGCGAGTTGTGGACCGGCCCCGCCGACGCGCAGATCGACCTGGTGAAGCTGCTGGACGCCGAAACCGCCGGCATCCACCGCCAGACCATCGAGCTGTTGCTGGGCATCGTGAAGGAGCTTTCCAACACGCCCGACATCGCCTACGGCATCGGCAATACGCAGCTTTCGGGCCGCGCGCTGGAGATGGCCTATATGCCCATGACGCAGGCGGCCGCCATCCGGCGCGGCTTCCTCGGCGACGCCATCCGCCGCCGCAACCGCATTATCCTGCGCATGAGCGAGGTGCTGCACGGCGCAGACCTGCGCGCCACCGGCTACGAAACAGCCGTGACCTTCGCCCCTGTTGTCCCCGCCGACCGCTTCGCCGAACGCGAGCAGGACCGCCAGGATATGCTGAACGGGGCGCTGCCGCAGGCGATCTACACATCGCGATACCTGTAGGCGCCCTCTCAACCCTCCGTCGCCTGGCGGGGAAGTGCCGGGGCGGGGACGTGTAATATCATGACAACCGAAACCATCAAAACTATCGCCGCAGGGCTGATCACGATACCGTCGCGGCCGGTGCATCACGAGGCGCTGCTGGACAGTGCGCTCACCTCCGCGCTGGCGATGTACAGCGCCACACGCCCGCTGCTGCTGTGCTCCACCTTTGCCGGCACCGGCGCGCGCGGCACCGACGAATCCGGCGACTACACCGAGTTCGCCAATGTCCCGCTGGACAGCGGCATCCTGTTCGCGAGCATGGTGAGCGTGGACGGCGACCAGTACCGCCATCGCATCGCCGCCGTCGGCGCAGGCGGGGCGACCGTGCGCGTGTATGCCTCGCTCAGCGGCACGGTCACGCTGTCGATCTGGCGGCCGGCCGCGCACGATGCCGGCGCCGTCACCTGGCCGGCCCATCATGAAGCCATCATCGCGTTGATGACGGCCTCGTTCTATCTGAACGGCGTCTCGCTGAGCGACCCGGACACACGGCGCGCCGAGATGCTGCAGTCGCTGGGAGCGGCCTACCTGGGCCGCGCCCAGGCCACCTTAAGCCAGAGTTAATCCCTTTCCAGCCCCGCTGAAGCTGGGTTCGGTGGAGGAGAATATTCCATGACCAAACCAACCGTAGCCGAACACCGCACCAATATCCGCGGCCTGCTCTCCGAGGCCGCCCAGGATAAGTTCACCGACGCCGAGATCGACGCCAACCTGGCCAACGCGCTGTACGCGCTGTCCGGGTATATCACGCGGCTGGCGAAGGTGACCAAGACCGGACTGACCGCGAGCCAGACCGTCATCGACCTGACCGCCGACTGCCCCACCGAGGCCGTCTGCGAAGTGCTGCCGACCGGCCTGACGCCCGTCACCGAGTTCCGCGCGCGCGGCAGCGAACTGGTGCTGAAGAACGCCCTGGGCGCCGCCGGCGCCGACTTCTACTACCGCGCCGCCTATACTCACGACGGCACCAGCGTGGACTGGTATCCGCCGCAGTACCGCGGCGCGGTGTGCCTGCTGGCGGCGGCGCTGTGCATCATCGGGCGGCAGAAGGAGCTGTCGGAGCTTGACAGCCTGAAAGCGCAGGCCATCGCCAGCAGCGCCAACCGCATGTTCGACACCGCCATCGCCATCATGAGCAGCCGCCAGCCGTCGGCATCGACGTACGGCAGGACGTATTAGGCGGGGTATATCTGCGACCCTTTGCACTCTATGCAGATCCTTTCCGTCGCATCCCACGTGAACTCACATGCTATTCTCTAATGTCAACCTCATCGACCTTGCCGGCGCGGTGCGCGCAGTGCGGCAGATGGTCAGCCAGGCCATGCCGGTCGATTCGCGTGCCACGGCAGCGGTCACCGACCATGAGCAGGTCATCCAGGCCATCGCGCTGGCCGCCGCCGACCTGGATGCGAGCGACCCGCTGCTGCTGCCCGTGACTATCCGTGCGGGAGGCATCATGGGACAGGACTCGCCGGCGCTGACCGATGTGGGCAACCAGTTCATCGGCACACAACTGGAGGTGCTGTACATGCCTGCCGCTATCCAGCCGGAGAACCTGATCCCGTGGGCTGCCGGCGACAACCCGGCGACGATCATCCCGCAGGCCGTCATCACCGCCGACCTGCTCGCGTTGATCCGCTGGCCGCGCCGCATGGAGCGCGCCGTGGTCAGCCCGTATAACGGCAGCCTGTTCCAGGTCGATCTCGTCGCCGCGACCGACATCCCGCTGCTGGGCAACGGCAGCGGCCCGGGCATGGACGGCGAGACGCCGCAGAATTACAGCGCATGCCTGCTGATTGCCCAGAGCGACCCGGCCCGCAATGGCCTGTACGATTTCTACACCAACAGCGTCACCTACGCGCTGTCGCGGCCATCCTCGGGCGCGTGGGCGGCGCGGGGCAGCGTGTTTCAGATTGCGCGCGGCGCGCAATACGGCGGCAGGTACCTGCAACTGGTCACCGCCAACCCGATTGTCGTCGACACGACGGCGCTGGCGTTCAACACGCTGACCACCTACCCCAGCAACCTCGACACGGCGGAGTTCGCGCGCTACATCCTGCCGCGCGCCGCCGCGTATCTGGCGCAGGATATGGCGCTGGCCGAGCCGGACAAGAACCGCGCCGCTGCGCTGACCGCCTGGGCTGCATCGATGCTGGCGCGCCCGCTGCCCGCCGCAACGCAAGCCGCCAGCCAGCGCCTGCAGACCGTCAGCCGCTACAGCCACGCCTGAGTCAGCTGCCAGAAATTCCTGGCGCCTTTCGCGGCGGTTGAAACCGCGCGCAACGCAGGCCGCCAGCCAGCGCCTGCAGATCGTCAGCCGCTATGCCAATACGTAAAACAAAGGAAACAACCCATGCACAAACTCCAATCCCGCATCGCCCTGCTGTTCCTTGCCCTCGAACTCGCCATCCTCACCCGCATACTCATCCCTTATCATCTCGCCACAACCCAGTCATTCCCGCACAAGCGGGACTCCATCCTCCCTACGGGACTGTAAGTCTGACCTCTGACCTCCGACCTCTGACTTCCGTCATCCTGCATGAACGCCATCTCAAGCGCACTCGCAAAAGCCGCCGGCGACATCGAGCTGTTCAGCCGCTACATCCTCAAGCGGCCGCTGCGGGAATATCAGGTGGCGCCTGCGCGCGCCGTCATCGCGTCGGCCATCCGGCATGACGGCGAGCAGTACGTGTGGCGCTTCCCGCGCCAGTCCGGCAAGAATGAGACACTGGCGCACGTGCAACTGTACCTGCTGTTCCTGTTCCAGCGCGTGAAAGGGGCGTCCATCGTGCACACCGCGCCGACCTTCGACCCGCAGTGCCGCAACGCCATGCGGCGCATCGCCGAGCTGTCCGACGGCAACGTGTTTCTGGAGGCGCTTGAAGTCAGCGGCAACGTCATCCGCCTGGGCCGCGCGCGCGCCATCTACCTGTCGGGGCAGGAACGCGACCGCCCCAACGTCGGTTCGACCGCCAGCCTGCTGCTGTGCAAGGATGAGTGCCAGGACCTGAACCAGTCCTATGTCGAACGCGCCTTCGACCCGATGACCGCGGACACGAACGCCCCGCACGTGCACACCGGCACGGCCCGCCACGACGGCACCTACCTGGCGTTGAAGCGCCAGGAACTGGAAACGCTTTCGGCGCAGGACGGGCGGCAGCGCGTGTTCATCATCAACTGGCGCGATGTGGCGCGCGTAAACGAAGCCTACGGCCGCATGGTGCAGGCTGCCATCCGCCGCAAGGGGGCGCAACACCCGGTCATCCTGAGCGAGTACGAGAACATCGAAAGCGAGCGCACGGGCCGCCTGTTCGACGACCGGCGCATCGCGCTGATCTTCAATGCCGCGACGCCGCCGGCGCGCTGCTACGCCCCGCTGCCAGGCCAGCGCACGGTCATCACTATCGATGTCGGCGGGACTTCGCCCACATCAGGGAATGACGGCAACCATGACATGACAGTCGCCAGCGTGCACCGCGTCGACGATGCCGGCGGGCTGCCCGGCTACACCACTATCGACCAGTTCGCACTGGCCGGCGCGAACGTGCTGGACGACACCACTGACCGTCAGCGGCTGTTCGGCTTCCTCGATCTGTGGCAGCCGCTGCGTATCGTGGTGGATGCGACCGGGCTGGGCGTGGGGTTAGCCAGCGCCCTGGCGCGGCACTGGCGCGCGCGGGTCGTGCCATTCCGCTTCAGCGCCGCATCGAAGACGCAACTGCTGAACGACTGGCTGGCGCTGATTGAGACCGGCCGCTACAAGCATTACCGCGACGACTCCGTCGACTGCCAGCGTTTCATCCGCCAGTTGGAAAAGTGCGAGCACACCCCGCACGGCGCAATGCTCCAGTGGGGCATCCCCGCTCATGTCACATGGCGACACCCAATCACCCTGGCCGATGAACCCCTGCATGACGACCATCTCATCAGCGCGGCGCTGGTGGCCGCGCTTCGCGATGGCGACGCGCTGCCGCGCGAGGCTGTGAGCCAGCCGGCGGCGCGGCGGCTGCGCCGGGCACATGAGGATGATTAACCATGTCCCTCCCGGGATGCCGGGAGGCATGCAGCGCGTCTACGTCCCTCCCGGGATGCCGGGAGGCATACGGGGCGACCTGTGTCCCTCCCGGGATGCCGGGAGGCATACGGGGCGACCTGTGTCCCTCCCGGGATGCCGGGAGGCATGTCGCCCCAGGATGAATAACCATGTCTATCCAATACTGGCGCACCGAAGAACTCGCCAACCGCATCGCCGCCCTCGAGCAACAACTGGCCGCCGCCCTGCAGGAAATAGAGACGCGCAGCGTGTCTCTCGAACCCCCCATTGCCGCAGACCCTTTCTCGGGCGACTTCGGCGCCTTCGGCAGTCGAGCCGCCCGCGACCCCGCCATCCTCACCACCGATACGCCCGCCATCGTCCGCGTCCAGCACACCTTCAACAACGAAGTCACACCCCAGGCCCCCTTCCTGCTCGGCCCCAACGCCGCCGGCCAACTCGTCAGCGGCCTCAACGCCGATAGACTCGACGGCGCGCACGCCAGCGCCGCGCCTGCAGCGTCCACCATCCCCATCGCAGACGCCAGCGGCAAGCTGGCCCCCGCCTGGATGCCCGCCATCGGCTGCCGCGTCATCAAGAGCGCCGCCCAGACCATTCCAAACACCACCTGGACGCCCATCCAGTTCGACGCCGAATACTTCGACACGGATGCTATGCACGACCCCGTGACGAACAACACCCGCATCACCATCAAGACGGCCGGGTACTACATGCTCGGCGGATGCGTAGAGTGGGCCAGCAACACGGTCGGCATGCGCATCATGGCGGTCCGGAAGAATAACGCCCAGCATCTGGTAGACGCCGTGCACAACTCCGACCAGTACGGAGCCGCCCCGGGGTCCTTGTCAACGGTAGCCTATCTCGCGGCCAACGACTACATCGAGCTGCTCGTCTACCAGGCCAGCGGCGGCAACCTCAACACCGCCACCCTGTACGACTACAGCCCCGTCTTCTGGGCTATGCGGATCGGATAGACACGCGCTGTGGCGCGTCTCTTACGTCATCCAGACCCATCAAGGCTTCGCAGCCCCGACCCAGGGTCGTGCCTCGCGGCGCCCCTGCTGGGGTGCTGGGAGGGCTGCTCAGCCGGATACGTGATTCGCTCGCCGTCCACCTTCGCCCACGGCGTGAGCTGATGGGGCTTGCACGATGTGGCGCTGATGATGTCGCGCACCTCGATGCCGCGCACCAGCAGCGCATCGCCGATCAGCGAGCGATGGCAGCGCCACGGCACCGCTTCCGCGCACATGATGGCGCAGCGCGTCTGCGCCGCCAGCGCGATGAGCTGCCCCAGCGCCTCGCGGAACTCCGGCGTCTGCATGTAATCGGCATAGCCGCGAAACGAGGCGTTCTTCCAGGCCGTGTTGATAGAATCCTTCGTCGTGTGGCGCAGTCCGCCCAGGCCGGCCAGGTGCACATACGCGATGCCGGCCGCGCCCAACGCCGCGCGCAGCTCGTCGGCATTGAACTGGGGATTGTGGCGCGAGCGCGGGATGGTGCGCACGTCCACGACGGTTTCGACCCCGCACCCCTGCAGCAGGCTGATAAACTCGTCGCCGGTGTGTGTGGAATGGCCGACCGTGAAAACCACGTTTGCCATACGTACATGATAATCCCGGCATGACACAGCGCAGGAACAAACCGCGCCAGAGCCATCCCGCCGATGGCGTCGGCTTCAACGCCAGCTTCGAGCGCATCTTCGGCTCCACCGTGCTGAACCTGGCCGTCATCGCGCTGGTGTACTTCGCCGGCTACATCGCGCTGGGGCTGGCGCAGGATCGGCGCATCCATATCCCTCCGGCGGGAACCGTCGCGCTGCTGGCGGCGGCGGTGCTCGTGATAGCGGCCGTCTACGGTTTCTTCGAGTCGCGCCGCCCGCGCGCCATCCTCGACGCCAGCGGGATATGGGTGCGCGACAACTGGGGACGCCTGCGGCTGATGGCGTGGCACAGCATCCGGCGCATCGACGTAGAAAATCGCCCCGGCGCGCGGGTGCTGGTGTTCTATACCGACGAACGCCCCGGCGACCTGGTGCTGCCGCTCATCCTGCAGAACCCGGCGGGACTGCGCGCTGCCGCCGCCCGCTTCGCCGGCGAAGATCACCCGCTCGTGTCGACCCTGGATGCCGTGATGGAAAGCGGCGGTTAATAAGGTTCGGGCAAGACAGCCGCGCCTACTTCGTCTTCGCGTCGGTGATGACGACGTTGGAGCCGCCGCTGGCTTCCTTGGCAATCATGACGGTCAGCGTGCGGTTGTCCTTGGTGAAGGTCAGCATCCCTTCCAGCCCGCCCTCGCCGGCGGTCCAGCCTTTGGCGGACAGCGCCTGTTTATAGAAGTCGGTCACCTTGGCTACATCGTCGGGCGACTTGAAGGTAATGATGTTTCCGATGTTGCCCTTCTCGGTGGCGTTATCGGGCACCGGCACGTCGTCGGCCGGCTTCGAGGCGGCGCACTCCGGCGGCAGAGTGATCGAGTCGATCTTGTTGGCGTCTTCGACGTTGTACTCCCAGGAGATGGCGCCTTCCACGCCGCCACCCAGCAGCGCGGACTTGCCGCTGGCCTGGCCGGTATACTTCACCACATAGCCGCCATCCTGCGCCACCCACACGTCGCCCTTGGCATTGGTGAACAGCCCGATCTTGAAGCTGGACTCCGCTGCCGTGTAATGGTCGGCAGTCACGCCATTGACGCTGTCGCCCTTCTGCACCAGCTTGACGCTGTTCAGGCCGCCCAGCATATCCGACGGGTTGAACAGGGCCGCAGGGGCGCTCGTATCCTTCTGGCCGGACGAGTAGCTGGTGCACTTCTGGTCGGCGCTGTACATGTAATGCACGCCGCCCACCTGGTAGGTCTCCAGCGCGGAATTGTTGGTGCTGCCGCCGCCCGTGCCGGAGAACTTCATGTGCTGGTCCTTATTTGACGCCATCTCCTGCATCAGGTCGATGCCGCCCTTATCGGGGTCGCCCTTGGCATTTTTGCCGTCGTAGTTGTATACGACGTGCAGGCGATAGCTCTTCAGCTTACCCAGCCCGCCGTTCAGGCTGTCGATGCTGAGGGTGCCGCCGCCCGAAGCCGCGTTGGCCTTCGACTCCGGCGTAGCGGCGGGCTTTTGGGTGGGCTGTGGCATTTTCTCATTCCCTGCCTAGGCGGATGTCGCTTTGGGCGCGCTGGTCGCGCTCGCCGCCGGTTTGCCGGCCCCGCCGCACGCACTGGCGAGTACGGTCAATGCAATGGCGCCTGTCACGAGTAACTGGTTCTTGAACATGGTTCACACACTCAGTTTCTGAGTTCCTCTCCTGTGGTTGGCATGCTGTATTGTAGAACATCTGTCAGGTCCGGTTATTCCAGAACTCGGAGTTGTTCGGCCTGTGCCGTCTGCACATTTCGGATTTCCTGTTACGATGGCGACCCATATGCAGGAAACGCAGTACAAAGTCTACGGGTATCGCTGGGCGGTGCTGCTGGTATTCATGGCCGTCGCCGGCGTGAACCAGTTGCTGTGGATCACGTTCGCCTCGGTCACCAGCGATGCCGTCAGGTTCTACGGCGTCGGCGATCTGGAAATCGGCATCCTGTCGCTGATCTTCATGCTGGTTTACATCATCGTGAGCGTGCCGGCATCGTGGGCCATCGACACGTGGGGCGTGCGCGTCGCCGTCGGCATCGGCGCAGCACTGACGGGCGGCTTCGGATTGCTGCGCGGCCTGCTGGCGAACTCGTACACGGGGGTGCTCATCGCGCAGATCGGCATCGCCGTCGGCCAACCCTTCATCCTCAACGCCATCACCACCGTGGCGGCGCGCTGGTTCCCCGTCCGCGAGCGCGCCACCGCGGCGGGCTTCGGATCGCTGGCAGCTTACCTCGGCATCCTGCTCGGCCTGGCGTTGACGCCATTCGTCGTCATCGGCTCCGGCATGGGCGGGATGCTGCTCATCTATGGCATCGCCTCCGTCATTGCCGCGCTGATCTTCTTCGTCTTCGTGCGAGAGAACCCGCCCACGCCGCCGTGCGCGCCGGAGCAACAGACGCGCTCGCTGGTCTTCGACGGGCTGAAAGGGATGCTGCGCCAGAAGGAATTTCTGATCCTGCTGCCCATTTTCTTCGTGGGGCTGGGCGTGTTCAATGCGGTGACAACATGGGTGGAGGAAATCGTCGCGCCGCGCGGATTCACCGCCACGCAGGCCGGCATCGCCGGCGGCCTGATGATCGTGGGCGGCATCGTGGGCGCGCTGATCGTGCCGGCGCTGTCCGACCGCGCCCACCGGCGCATCCCGTTCATCGTCGTCGCGCTGGCTGGCGCGGTGCTCGGGCTGCTCGGGTTAACCTTCGCCGGCAGCGCTGCGCTGCTGCTGGCGTCCGCGTTCCTGCTCGGATTCTTCCTGCTGACCGCCGGGCCGATCGGTTTTCAGTACGGCGCGGAAATCACCTTCCCCGCCCCGGAAGGCAC
>JAKALH010000079.1 GCA_021813225.1 Chloroflexota bacterium | reverse complement strand
CACGCATGTATCGCACTACGAGCAGGCCCTGGCCTTCCTGTTCCCCGCGCTGGAACGCACGATGCGCCTGACGGACTTTACGCACAACACCGACGCGCACGGCAAGATGGTGTTCCGCACCCTGCTGCCGTTGACCTCGGATGCATTCTGGAACTTTGAGGCCGCCGCCGACGGACAGATGGGCACGATTCTGAAGGCATATCGCGAGTGGCAACTCAGCGGCGACGATGCCTTCCTGCGGCAGATCTGGCCGGGCATCCGGCGCGCTGTCGCCTATGCGTGGTCAAATGCCAACCCGCATGCCTGGGATCGCGATAAAGACGGCGTGATGGAAGGCCGGCAGCATAACACCTACGACATCGAGTATTTCGGCCCCAACACGATGATGGGCACACTGTACCTGGGCGCTCTGCGCGCCTGCGCCCTGATGGCACAGCACCTGGGCGAAACAAAACCGGCAGCGGAATATCAGACGCTGTACGAAAGCGGTCGCAGGCATTACGAGAGCCTGTTGTGGAACGGCGAGTACTACATCCAGAAAATCGCCGTCGACGAGATGCTGATCGTCCCGGAGCAGCTTCAGTCGCCCCTCGATCCGTATCCAAAATACCAGTACGGCCCAGGTTGTCTGTCCGACCAGCTACTCGGGCAATGGCTCAGCCATGTCAGCGGCATCGGGTATGTCCTCGATCAGCGCCGCGTCAAACGGGCGATGCAGAGTGTTTACAAATATAACTGGCGCAATCACCTGCGCGACATCGCGAACATGCAGCGGGTCTATGGGTTGAACGACGAGGCCGGGCTGGCGGTTGTGACGTGGCCGAAAGGTGGCCGTCCGCAGCTTCCCAGCGTCTACAGCGATGAGGTGTGGACGGGTATGGAATACGAGGTCGCCGCAGGGTTGATCTATGAAGGCGAAGTCGAAAAAGGCCTGAGCATCGTGGAAGGTGTGCGCGCGCGGTATGACGGCGTGCGGCGAAACCCCTGGAACGAGTTTGAGTGCGGCAACCACTATGCGCGGGCAATGTCAAGCTGGTCACTGGTGCCGGCGTTGAGCGGCTACCGGTACAGCGCGCCGCAAAAGCGTATCGGCTTTGCGCCAAAGGTCAATGCGGATCGCTTTAACTGCTTCTGGTCGACCGGTTCCGGCTGGGGGCAATTCAGCCAGCGCAGAACGATCCGTTCATTTGCCACAACCCTGGCCGTGCAATATGGAGAATTGACGCTGCAGGAATTCGATCTGGATGTAACCGGTTACAGCCGGAGCAGGGTACGCCTGACCGCCGGCGGCGCCCACCCGGATGCCGTTGTGAAACAGGGCCGCAGCGGCACGACTGTGGTTTTCAACCAGCCCATCATGCTGCGTGAAGGCGATGAAATCACCATCGAGGTCCGCACCGCCTGATTTTCATCGCGCATGTTACAAATGTGTTATCATCCCTATTGAATGTATGCCCGGTTGACGTATCACCTGATATACCAGGCTTACCGAGGATGCCTCTGTAGGTAGCGGGAGCCTGCCGCCTGCCGGCAGGTACGCCCGCCCCCGCTCGTTTTCCATACGGCGCACACAGGTTTCGCCAGGACGTTGCGCATCTCGTTTCAGCTACCGGCGAAGCCAGCCTTACCCGCAATCCATCGCTGCACCCAGTGCGCTGCCACGGCGTTTTGATATTGTCTCTATCGTGTAAAGACACGTATTGTTTATGGAGTTGATTGAGATGACCAGCCAGCAAGTATTATCTGAACCGGCACGAAAACCCACCGGGTCGTTCGATCGGACCACATTACGTTTCAACCAGGCGATGATTATCTTCTTCCTCGTGGCTGGTTTCGTTTTGAACCTGCCGCTGTTCGTCTTATTCGTAGCTGCGGTCATGGCAATCGGAACGGCCATTCCGGCCGCTGCGTTGTTTCAGCGCATTTACCAGGACATTCTGAAACCGGCCGGTGTCCTGAAGCCGGACCTGCGCGAGGAAGCTGCCGCGCCGCATCGGTTCGCGCAAGGCATGGGTGCAGGTGTGCTAATCCTGGCGCTGATCGCATTTGCAGCGGGAAGCAGCACGCTGGGCTGGGCGCTGGCAATTGTCGTGGCGGCGCTCGCCGCCGTCAACCTGGTGTTCGGTTTCTGCGCCGGCTGCTTCGTGTATTTTCAGTTGCAGCGCCTCGGACTGGTGAGCAAATAAATGGCCGGGCGTCTGCTGATCCTGTTGTGTGTTGCGGCAGGTTTCGCCCTGGTGTGGGGCTGTTTTCGCGCGTGGCAGTCCCACCGCCTGCGCCGGCTGCGCTCGAAGACCCCGCTGAGCGAACTGGTGCCGCCCGGACTGCCCGCCGTCGTCGCTTTCTCGGCGCCTCGCTGCCGCGACTGTCGCACGCTGCAGGCGCCGGCGCTGGCGCGCCTGCGGGACAGTCTGCACGGGCAGATTCAGGTCACGTCCGTTTCGGCGCTGGATTATCCGGACCTGGTGGCGCAACTGGGCATCCTGACAGTGCCATCAACCGTCGTTCTGGATGCCAGGGGAACTGTTCAGAAGATCAATCTGGGTTATACCAGCGATTCGCAACTGCGCGAGCAGTTATCCGCACCACTCGGCGGGGCATGACGGTACGCAAACTCGGCGCCAGCTTCATCCGCGCAGGCGTTTTTGAAACTCGTCCAGGATTGCCGCAGTAGCCGTCGCACCGATGCGTGTCGCGCCGGCATCGATCGCGTCCAGCGCGGCGTCCAGCGTGCGAACACCGCCGGCAGCCTTCACCTGAATATGCGGACTCACGCTGGCCCGCATCAGGCGCAGGTCGGCCAGGGTGGCGCCGCCCGGCGCAAAGCCGGTTGAGGTCTTGACGAAGTCAGCGCCTGCCGATTCGGCCAGCCGGCACGCCGCTGCTTTCTGCTCATCAGTCAGGTAAGCATTCTCAAGGATAACCTTGACAATGGCTTTCCCGCGGGCAGCATCGACAACGGCCTTGATATCGTTCAGCACGGCATCGTGATGCCCGGCGCGTAATTCACCGATGTTGATCACCATATCCAGTTCAACCGCACCGCCAGCCAGCGCATCTGCTGCCTCGAACACCTTGGTTGCAGTGGTGTGCGCACCGTGGGGAAACCCGATCACAGTGCCGACCGCAACATCGCTGCCCTGCAGCAGCCGCACAGCCAGCGCCACGTGGCACGGTTTCACGCATACCGATGCGACGTGATATCGTTCCGCCAGTTCGCAGCCGGCGACGACATCGGCCTCGGTCAGTTCAGGGCGCAGTAACGAATGATCGATCGTCTTCGCCAGTTGCTCATAGGTGAGGGTCTGACGGTTCAACACGGGTATTTGCTGCATAGCTGTCAATCCTGTACATTGGCGCGGGCTAATCGCTCACGGCATTATCCATAATCCAGTCGACCAGTTCAGATACATTCGTAAACACCAGGCCGGTGACCGTGTCCGCCGCACCGTAGTAGATCGCCATGCGCCCGGTGTCGCCGTCGACAAGCGCCGCACAGAGGAAAGTGACGTTCAATGCCGCACTGTAGCTGTGTAGACATAGCCGTTGCATGAAGTCAGCACGCCGTGATAGATCAGCAGCCAGCCTTCCGACATTTCTATCGGGATGGGGCCGGCGCCGATCTTCGTAGAGCACCACGACAGAGAGGTGCCCAACTGGTCGGAACGGTTACGGGTATGTCATGTGCGCCTCACGGAAAATTATACTGGCGGAACAGAAAGTGCGCCTGCCGCCATTCGCTGTGACGGCGGACTCAGGCTAAAATTTCTCCAATGACATGGCGGCCTCAATTCCGTAAAGCAGTCGCCGCGTTCACCATCGGCGCGGCCATCGCAGGATGCAGTATGACCATACCTTCTCCCACGCCATCCCCGCAACCGACGGCCACATCCGCGCTGGCGGGTGTCGATGCGCTGAATGCGCGGCTCGGCAGAGGCGTCAACCTGGGCAACGCGCTGGAGGCGCCAAAAGAAGGCGACTGGGGTATTACCCTGCAGGAGTCAGACTTCCGCCTGATCAGGGAAGCAGGATTCAATTCAGTCCGTGTCCCGATCCGCTGGTCGGGGCATGCGCTGGACGCGCCGCCGTACACAATCGAACCTGCCTTCGTGCAGCGCGTCGACTGGGTCGTCGCCCAGTCGTTGAAGCAGGGGCTTGCGGTCGTGCTGGATATGCATCACTACGATGAACTGTTGCAGTCGCCCGAGCAGCAGACGCCGCGCTTCCTGGGGATATGGCAACAGATTGCTTCGCACTATCAGAACTATGGGAAAGGGGTGTACTTCGAACTGTTGAATGAGCCGCATGATATTCCGGCCGCGACGTGGAACGACCTGGCGGCGCGCGCCATTTCAACGATACGCCCCAGCAACCCCGACCGGGCTATCATCGTCGGCCCGGTGGACTACTACAGCCACCGCCGGTTGAACGACCTCATCCTGCCGGCAGATGACCGGAATCTGATCGTAACTTTTCATTACTACCTGCCCTTCCAGTTCACTCACCAGAGTGCAGAGTGGGTCAATGGCAGTTCAGCCTGGCTGGGCACACTATGGCAGGGCAACTCCAGTGACACGAGCAACATCGACTTCGACCTCGACATTGCCCAGGAATGGGGCAAGACCAACCACAGACCGATCTATCTGGGCGAGTTTGGCGCCTACTCAAAGGCAGATCTGGCATCACGCGGGCGCTGGACTGCTTATGTCGCCCGCCAGGCTGAAGCGCGCCAGATGAGCTGGGCCTACTGGGAGTTCCGGGCCGGCTTTGGCGTGTATGACGGGGCTTCGAAGCGCTGGAACGAAACGTTGAAGAAGGCACTGCTGCCATGAAACAACCCTGTGCCGCGCGGCGCAGTTTTTTCAGATTCGCCATCATTTTGCCGGCCATCACCGGGCTGGCGTTATTGCCCGCATGCTCTACGGCGTTCTCAATCGCAAGACCAACCGCGCAGGCGATCAATCCCCTGTTCCCGGTAACCGACACATGGGCGCAGGTTCAATCGCGCGGGAAAATCCGGGTCGGCATTTCGACCGACACGGCGCCATTTGCGTATTACACCGCTCAGTTCCAGCCGGACGGATTCGACGTAGCCGTTCTGCGCAATGTCGGGCATGAACTCGGCGTCCATGTGGAGTTCCACGACTTCGCCAGCGATGGGCTTGCCGCCGCTCTGCAGAGCGAGCAGATAGACGCCGCCGTTGTGCGCGTCACCACGGCCACACAGGCTTTCGACCGCCTCTCCAACGTCTTCTTTTTCGGCGACGACAGCATTGTTGCCGCGGATAACTCGGGCGTCACATCAATTGCCAGCCCCGCCGGGCTGAAGAACCTGCGCGTGGGTGTCGTGCAGGGCAGCATTTACCAGCCCTGGCTGAACAGAATCCCGCCTGCGGAGAGCCTGACCGTCTATGCACGAGGCCGGAACGCCATCGCCGATTTGAGATCGCAAGCCATTGACGTTGCTGTTTTTGACCGCGTAACGGCGCAGTCAGTTATCGCCATGGGCGGTGTGCATCAGGTCGGCCAGGGCCTGTACCGCCAGGAACTTGCCATTGGTACAGGGCCGGGCGGGCAGAACCTTCTATCACGACTGAATGACGCGCTGGCAAAAATCCAGCAGGCTGGCCAGATCATTAGGCTGGCGCAGCAATACCTGGCGCTCAGCCCGGCGGAGATACTGCCGATTCCACCCGCAACCCGCACTGCGACCGCCAATAACACTGCTGGATGTGCCAACGGCCTGGCCGTCCTGCAACACGTGACACCGGATGATCAGCATCTTAAAGTCGAACCTGTCGTGCGGCCCGGTGAGGTGTTCACCAGCACCTGGCGGATCGGCAACAGCGGCACCTGCCCCTGGTATATCCCGGACCGGATCGTCTATCTGTACGGCAATGCGCCGGAATCGCGCATGGGAAGCCTGCCCGTGCCGATCGAGCGCGCGGTAGCGCCGGGCGAGTCAGTGCAGATATCGGTCCGCCTGAAAGCGCCTGTGAAACCAGGCGATTATGGCGGCGTGTGGCAGATGGTGGACGGACGCAGCATACCGTTTGGGGAACGGTTGCAGCTTATCGTGTCCGTCATTCCAGAATCGCGTTAGGCTGCGGATTGAGAACCAGCGCAACACGGCCTGTAAGCACTGTCATGTGCAGGCTGATTACTGGCCCACCCACACCCACTTTGCTTCGTCGACGCTGACATAGTGCGACATGGAAACCTCGCCGGTCTGATCGGTCAAGGTGAGGAAGCCATCGCCGCCCTGCTTGAAGTAGTACGTGCCGATATTCACCCAGGCATTATGCAGCGGAGCCTGATCGATCTCGTAGGTGGTTGTGCCGTCGCGGTGTGTAACGGTGTAGCGGGCGTGGTTCGTGTCCCATACGATGGCATTGTCGCTGCACGGCCACACCAGCGGGCTTCTATCCGGGATATACACGAATACCTGATAGGCTCCGGCGCGCGGCAGGTTGGGCCGCCATACGGCAGTGTTAGTCGAGTCGGCCTGCCCGGCGGCATTCGGGGTCACCAGGTTGTAACCGGTATACCCTTTCGTGTCAGTCAGCCAGCCACTGCGGCAGGGGTCTTTGACACCGGGGGTTATCACGACATCGCGGGTATCGACATAGATTGTCGTCGGGATCGACCCATCGCCACTGGCCGGCCAGTAGTGCGTCCAGATGCGCCAGAAGGCGCGCACACCCTGCACATCGTTGTTGTACTTCAGCAGCGCGATGCTGGCCTTGTTTGCAGGCGTGACGCCGTCAATCGAAGCGCCCAGCGTCGCGCTGTCGAAGCGGTTGCGCATGGTGCGCGCTGCACATTCGATCTGATTTGGGAAGCCCCTGGACGCATCCCAGCCGGGCGCGCAACCGGCAGCCCAGTCGAACTGGCTTTGCGCCGGCGCGGTATCGCTCAACAGCCCCTGCTCTTTCTGCAGCAGCACCAGCAGGATGCGCGGATTGACGTTGAATCGCCTGGCCTGCTCGCAGATTATTTGCGCGGCGCTCTTGTTGTCAATCACGTAAGACTTCAGCACTCCGGGACGCCGGGAGAGGAAATCCTGGATAGCCCCGCAGGTCATGGTGGCGGTGTCGTTAAACTCGGCATCGGTGATGACTGCCGTCGGGTCAAAAGGCTCTGACACGGCGTTGACCCGCGATGGCAGCGAAAACGACAGCAGCAAAAGCGCCAGCGAACCCAGGCGCGTTAGCGATGACAGTCTCATGTGGCTATATTTATACCATGAACGCCTGTCACGCCAACTTGATATACAGCGGCTTTACGTAACTGAAAGCGCAACAGCATTATCCCTGCAGCATACCGAGCAGCGTAGGCAGGAGCTGCTTTTTGCGCGAGACGACATCGGGCATATCCCACAAGCCTTCGTCTTTGCGGGAAAAAGGCAGGCGTTCAAGGTAACGGTTGCTGCCCACACCGACCAGCAGGCTGTTGTTCTGGATGACATCGGTCACCATCAGCACGGAGAAATCCTTGTTATGCTGCTCCTGCCAGCGGCTGAGCGCTTGACGCACTTCGGGCAGGCGCTCGATGATCACCTGGAAGTTAGTCACTTCGACCTGCGCAACGCTGAAATGCACCGGCCCGACATCGAACGATTTGCAATCGGCGGAAACGATCTCATCGGCGGAACGGCCGGACAGGTCGGCGCCCGCGCGCAGCAGTTGCATCCCGTAGTCCTGCAGACCCGCTTCGGCATCATCGACGCCGAAGGCCATCCATGACAGCCAGGTGCCCGACATACGGTCGCGCGGCGTGGTGGTCGGCGAAGTGAAGATCAACGTGTCGGCCAGCATTCCCGACAACAGCATGCCGGCGACACCCGGCGGCGGCGTCAGGCGCGCCATGCGCATACGCTCAGCCACCAGGGTGGAGCAGGAACCGACTGTATCGATGTGGAATGCGATGGGAATTGTGGTGTTGATCGTAGCCAGGCGATGATGATCGAGCACCTCAAGCACATCCGCCTCGGCCAGCCCGCTCACGGCCTGCGAAGCCTCGTTGTGGTCGACCAGGATCAGTTGCATGCGCGGCGGATGCAGCATATCCGCTCTTGTGCACGTGCCGGTGTACCGGGCGGCGCTGTCAACGACCCAGAAATCCTCGCGTTCCGTATTCAGGATGCTGCTGAGATAATCGCTGACACGGTCGTTGGACCTGAATTTCGGCACGTCGCGGTCACACGCCTCGCCGCAGGGGACGCCAATCAACGCGCGGAATGGCGCATCTGCCATGTTCAGGTGACCGGAGAGGTACTTGAATACAGAAAGCCCGGTGACCATGCCTACCGGCGACAGATCCTCATCTACGACGGGCACCGCACGGCCCAGCTCCGCCGACAGACTCCACGCTTCCGACAGCGGGCTATGGGGGGGCAGCGGTTTGATATTGTGCCGGATCGAACGAAAACGCGGTGACGCATCCTCCAGCAGCACCGGCGTTTCCACGCCAAAGTGCTTGAGCGCAAACATGGTTTGCGGGTTTGGCGTGCCGGCGCGCGCGGCGATGGCATCTTCGCCGTCGCGTTCGCGATGCAGCCATGCATATCCGATCGCCGATGCGATGGAATCGGTATCCGGATTCTTGTGCCCAACAACATAGATCGGTGATCTGCTCATAATCCTGCCCGCACGTTCCTGCCAGTCGCTTGAAGTCGCGTTACCCCATATCCCATGACGCACCTGGAACCCCTGTGTCTATGTCTATAAATGCTGTATGGCGCTGCCGGCTCCGGTAGAACAACGCATGAGTCATGGCGGGTATTGTAATCGGGTAAAGGCACAACCTGCTAAAATCGCCGCAGTAAGGACACCCATGGTTGAAGTACTTTTTCTCGGTATTGGGGCGGCATTGCCAATGCCAGGGCAAACCAATAGCTCCTATCTGCTGCGCACCGACGACGCGTGTATTCTGGTCGATTGCGGGCCGGCCATCCTGCAGCAACTCGCTGCCGTCGGCGTCTCACCGGGCGAGATCACGCACATTTATCTCACCCACCGGCACGGCGATCATATTCTAGGGTATCCCATGCTCATGTTATGGTGGTCCATAGCAGCCCCGCCGGATGCGAGTTGCCCGACCATCATCGCAGGGGAATTAACGTTCAAGTCACTGGATGAAATCGTCGATAGTGTCTTCGGCGGGCATATCTCAGAACTGGCTGCGGGCGCGCGGCGCATCGTTCTCCCGGACCGCACGCCCTCCGCGGTACAACTCAGCCCGTACATCAACCTGCGCACCTATCCCATGAACCACGCCGAATTCGCGCCCGACCTGGGTGCGCGTTTCGAAGTTGGGGGTAAAGTGCTGGCATTTACCGGCGACACATCGCCTTGCCGCGATATCGCGGCGCTGGGACAGGACGCCCTCGTATCGCTTGTGGAGCGGGCCCGATCGCTCGGGCTGACCCCGCTGGTCGAGGTGCACACCGAGGACGAGGTCCAGCGCGCTCTGGACGCCGGTGCCACGGTCATCGGCGTCAACGCCCGCGACCTCAAGACACTGAAGGTCGACCGCGATACCTTCTCCCGGCTGGCTCCGCTCAT
>JAKALH010000078.1 GCA_021813225.1 Chloroflexota bacterium | reverse complement strand
CCGCGCAGCGTGCGGATGATGTCGCCTTCCATGATCTGCATGTGGTAGATGTCGTACAGCAGCTTCACCCGCGGCGAGTTCACTGCCTGGATCACCCTCACTCCCCAGGCTGTATGGTCGCACTGATAGTCACTGTGATCGACTTTAGAGTTAAGCAATTCCAGAACCAGTGTGACACTTTTGTCCTCGGCGGCTTTCGCCACGCGGCTCAAGCCCTCAATCGTATTAGCCGCCCCTTCATCGTCGCTGATGCCGCGCCGATTGCCGGAAAACACGATCAGATTCGGGATCTGGTACTGCACCGCCAGCTCCAGATTACGATGGATTTCATCCGCGATGCGGCTGTGATTCTCACGGCGATTCAAACCATCGGTCAGGGGTGCGTGGCCGCCATGAGTGGCGATGGCCAGTCCGGCATCGCGCGCCGTATCCCACAACTCCCGAGGGAGCAGTTCCACCGCAGAATAACCGATTTGTTTCGCTGCTGTGAAAAAACGATGCGGGTCTGCGCCTTCTCTGTTGAAGCACCACCAGGCCAGCGATTGCTTGATCTTCCCCATGTCGACCTCTACTTTTTTTCTGCCGCATTGGCGTGAAATGACGGATCGCGCGCCACGGTCTTGAGCGGCATCTTGCGCCAGTAATATTGCAGGTCATCTCTCTGCCAGCCCTTATATATTTCCGGCCAGCCCAGACGCCCATAATGCGGTTCCAGTCCGTCGGAAACGATAGGCTTCGAGATGCCCTGGTATCGATAATCCGTCGAAAGACGAACCCGATCGACGGTGCGGTTCGGCAACGCTTCGTGTACAGCGAAGCTGTGAAAAATCAGCACATCGCCTGCGCGGTAATCAGCCGTGCGCCATAGCAGGTCAATGCCTTCCGTATCGATTCCAAGCCCGCCCGCGCCGCTGGCCTTGTGGACGGGCAGCAGGCCGAGTTTATGCGACCCGGCCAGCACGGCGAGGCCGCCCAGAGACTGCGGGCAATCGCTCAAGGGCGTCCAGGCCGTATAGGTCTCCGGCGTGGCCTGAATGTGCACGTAGTCCTGATGAGCCGGCGTCGTGAAATGTTCCGCATGGGGAAAGCTGATGCGGGCGATATTGCGCGGATGGACCAGCACCGCTTCTTGCACGAGCAGTTCCATCACATGCAGCACTTCCGGGCGATGTGCAAATGCGTGGAATGCCTCAAGGCGCTGTACATCGTCATACACCTCGAAAAACTCCGGGCTGCCCTCGAGACGCGCAGAATCACGAGGATGCCCCTGTGTGTCCAGCCAGCCATGCCGGATGCAGATATTCAATATGGCGGCATGCATATCGTGAACGATACCGGCTGGCAGCAAACCGGGCAGGTACAGGTATCCATAGCGCGCCATGCGGCCGCGCAACAGCGCCGGTTTATCCAGCGCCGCACTGGAATCGAGGAAACGTTGCATATCCACCATTGCCATTCCACCTGTTTACCGGTTGCTCAATACTCGCACACCGCGCCGATTTCCGCTCGCCCGGCAGCCTGAAGTACTCCGTTACCCGCCGCTGATCGTGCGGCGCGCAGCCCAGACAGCCGACATCACATAGCATCGCAGCATGTTCAATGGACTATATCACGCCCAACGTGCAGCCGGAGAATCCGTGCCGCAGTGCTAGAATCTTCATAGGCTTATCGCTTCAATAGCAGCGTTAATGTCATGTTGATAAGCCGCACGCAAGCTGGATCGTCGCACCATGCACATATCTACCATGCTGACCCTGAGGCTCACCTCAGCTTTTGTCTTTGACGTGACCGATCCCTCAACCTGGAGCGATATCGCCGCTGCCGGCGTCGTGATTCTGGTAACATTGCTCATCGTCGCTGCGGGCGGCGGGTTGATGGCTGTCATCTCCCTCACCGTCAGCCGATTTATCAAACGCTTCGCGCCATCGGCTCAGGTCATGGCGGCATTCAACGCGGACGAATTTGCGCGCATATACCGGAGCCGCGGTCGTATATCTATGCCGGAAGAATCGATTTTGACCGATGAGGATGAGCTGGATGAACTGCCGCCCAGCACGACTGACAAGCTGTACGCAGCAATTGGCCGGTACAGCCGTTATGTAGCATTGCTGGCAGCATGGATTGCGACGAGCGGCAGTCTGTACTTCAGCGAGGTGCTTGGCTGGGTGCCCTGCCTGTTGTGCTGGTATCAGCGTATCCTGATGTACCCGTTGTCGATTATTCTGGCAGTAGGTATATTGCGCCGGGATAAAGGCCTGCATAAATACGCCCTGGCCCTGTCGATACCGGGTGCGTTTGTATCTCTGTTCCATTACCTGGATCAGAAAACCGACCTCGTAGCCGCCTGGGTTCCTTGCAAGGTCGGCATCCCCTGTTCAACCGATTACCTGAACGCCTTCGGCGGTGTCGTCACGATCCCGTTCCTGGCGTTGATTGCCTTCCTGATCATCACCTTCTCAATGGTCGCCAGCCGGCTGGGTGCCGATGCCGAAGATGGCTCAGACGAGGAACATCCGGCCGATCGGCCTTCCCGCATCGCCACGGCGCTGCCGGTATTTGCAATCATCATCGCCGTCGTGCTGGCATTTGTCATCGCTGCCGCCAACTACCGCAATACCGCCGCCAGTGCCGCACCGGACACTACGACAGCGGCGGTCACACCTCTGCCCACACCGGACTCGAACGCGGCGGCGCGAGGCAAGGCGATATACGATGCGACCTGTGCGGCCTGCCACGGTCTTGACGGCAGGGGGACAGCCGCCGGCCTGAATCTGACGACATCGCAACTGGTGCGTACCGCCAGCGACGCGGAGCTGGCGAAGTTCGTGCGCATGGGGCGCACGACGCAGGACCCTCATAACACCACCGGCCTGGCTATGCCGGCAAACGGCGGCCGCAGTGATACGAGCGGCCAGGATATCGTCGCCGTCATTGCCTACCTGCGGCAACTGGTCAGTAAAGCAAACGCGGGGCCCTGAATACACGGCGTATGACAACGCAGACGGCGGGCAAGAAGTCGGCCTTTACGCAGCGCTGGAAATGGAACAAGCGCGGGCATCTGCGCTGGCTGTGGAATGCGTTGCTGCGTTTCGCCTACCGGGCGTTGATGCAGCTTGAGGTCAAAGGGCTGGAGAACGTCCCGCCGACCGGCGCTGTGATTGTCATGATCAATCACGTCAACTTCTTCGATCCCGTGGTGGTGCTGGCCGCCCTCGGCCGCACCATCACACCAATGGCGAAAGTGGAAGCATTTGAGGACTGGCGCATTCGCCCGCTGGTCGTGACCTACGGGGCGATCCCCGTTCACCGCGGCGCTGTCGATACCCAGGCGATCCGCTCCGCCACGGAAGTGCTTGCCGGCGGCGGCGCAATTCTGATCTCGCCGGAAGGCACGCGCAGCCCGACCGGCGGACTGATACAGGCGCAGGAAGGTCTGGCCTATCTGGCAACGCGCGCCAATGCACTCGTGCTGCCCGTTGGCATCGTCGGGACACCGCAGATATGGCCCATGTTAAAGAGACTGCGGCGCGCTCCCGTCACATTCACCATCGGTCCAGGCTTTACCCTGCCTGTCGACGGCAAACCGACACGCGAGAAACTGCGCCAGCTTACCGATGATGCCATGCGCCGGCTGGCTGCTGTACTTCCAGCGGATATGCGCGGCATCTATGGGTAGGCTTTGCGCGTACGACTGGCGTATGATGGGTGACTATGCCCGGGTACATCAAAGCTATCGAGCCTGAGAGTGTCGCTGCGCAGGCCGGTCTACGCGCCGGCGACGCGCTCAGCGCCATAAACGGCCATCTTCTGCAGGACGTCATCGATGCGCAGTTCTATGCAGCAGATACAGACCTGACACTGACCGTCGAGCGCGGCGGCGAGACGATGCAGATATCCGCGCAGCGCGCTTTCTGGCAGACCCTGGGCATTGAATTCGAGCACCCTACATTCGACATCGACATACGCCGCTGCAATAACCTGTGCCCTTTCTGTTTTGTGCTGCAGAATGCGCCGCGCATGCGGCGGACGCTGTATATCAAGGACGACGATTACCGCTACTCCTTCCTGTTCGGTCACTTCGTCACGCTGACCAACCTTAAAGAAGAAGACTGGACCCGCCTGGCGGCGCAGCATCTCAGCCCGCTGTATATCTCGGTTCATGCCACCGATCCTGAGGTGCGCCGCAAGTGCCTGCGCAACCCCACGGCCGGGGATATCCTGTCGCAATTGCGCTGGCTGGCAGCGCACGGCATAGACTTTCACACGCAACTGGTTATCACACCGGGGCTGAACGACGGCGCAGTTCTGGCGCAGAGCGTCAGCGCGCTGGCGGAACTCCACCCGCATCTGCTGTCAATCAGCGTTGTCCCGGTCGGCCTGACGCGGCATCACCGCTACGGGCATCGGCCGCATACCGCCCGCGAAGCCGCCACGATGATCGATACCGTCGCAGACTGGCAGGTCAAATATCGCAAGCGATACGGCAAAGCGCTGGTCTACCTGACAGATGAGTGGTATCTGATCTCCAGGCGATCTATCCCGTTGAAGCGCGAATATGACGGGCTGGCGTTGCAGGAAAACGGCATGGGGATGGTGCGCGACTTCCTGAACGAATGGGAACGCATCAAACGCGGTGAATTAAGCCGACCGCTGCATGGCACGAAATACGCCAGCGCCCTGCTCGGAACGGGCATGTTATTTGCCCCGACACTGACGCGAGCCGCCGCGCAGTTCTCGCAGCGAAGCGGTGTTCCTCTGAATGTTGTCGGCATACGCAATGAGCGTCTTGGCGAAACCATCACCGTAGCGGGCCTGCTGAGCGGCGCTGACGCCATAGCGCAACTCGGCCCCATCGTCGATCAGATGAAACCGGGAGCAGTCATCCTGCCACGCATCATGTTCGACCACCCGGACGGCATCGCCCTGGATGATGTCACGCCTGTCGCAATTGCACAGGCGCTCAGGACACCGGTCGCGCTGGCCGACTGGATGGGCGATATCGTCGACGCGCTACAAGGACAGAACAAGCTGTTATTCGACCCGGCCGCGCCTGCACCTGAGCTGCCTGTCATCCATGAAGGCGGATGGGCTGTGGAAAAGTACCTGTAAGCAAAACAGGGCAGGCAAATGCCCGCCCTGCCCCTTATCGCCTCAGGAAAGCGGCATTGTTGTACTATTCGCGCAGAAAGTCGCGCAGTTTGCGGGCGTGCGCCGGGTGCCGCAGCCGGCTGAGCGCCTGCGCTTCAATCTGGCGCACCCGTTCGCGCGTGACGCCCAGCTTCTTGCCCACTTCCTCAAGGGTGTAGGTCTCGCCGTCCAGCAGGCCGTAGCGCAGTTGCAGAATGCGCACTTCACGTGGAGGCAGGGTGGACAGAATATCCGACAACTGCTCGCGCAGCATCTGAGATGTCACCACCTCGGCGGGCGCCGGGCTGTCGTCGTCTGGAATGAAGTCGCCCAGCACGCTCTCCTCTTCGTCATCGGTCGGCGTCTCCAGGCTGATTGGCCGGCGCGCCACCTGAATCATCTGCTCGGCCTTGCGAACGGTCACATTCAGGGCTTCAGCCAGTTCGGCCACCGTGGGATCGCGCCCCAGTTCCTGCGTCAACTGGTGGCTGGCGCGCAGTAACCGGTTGATCTGGTCGCCCATATGTACAGGCACGCGGATGGTGCGGCCCTGATCAGCTATGGCGCGCGTCACAGCCTGGCGAATCCACCAGGTTGCATAGGTGCTGAATTTATGGCCGCGCCGCCAGTCGAATTTCTTGGCCGCGCGGATCAGGCCGATATTGCCTTCCTGAATCAGGTCCAGAAATGGCACACCGCGCCCGATGTACTTCTTGGCGACGCTGATCACCAGGCGGGAGTTGGCATTGATGAGGTGTTCGCGGGCGAACAAGCCGTCTTCGATGAGTTGCTCGGCGCGGTCGATATCCTTAGGCGGAGTCTTGTCAGGCGCCAGGCTCTCGCGGGCTTCCCTGCCGCGTTCCATACGCTGAGCCAGATCGACTTCCTGCGGCGCCGTCAGAAGCGGCACACGACCGATTTCCTTCAGGTACAGGCCGACGGTATCGTCGGCCTCAATCGCTTCCAGCAGGTTCTCGTTGGTATGGTCGGCATATTCATCTTCGTCTTCGTCGTCATCATAGGCCATCTGGTCAGCGGCTTCGTCTTCGCTGGCGACGACCTGGATACCCGCATCGGATAGCGCTGCGAATACCTCTTCCATCTGTTCGAGGTTCTTCTCAGCATCAGGAAAAGCTGCAAGGATGTCATCATAAGTGACATAACTCTTATCGCGGCCGATGTTCAGGAGCTGCTCTTCGCCAGAGAGTTCCTCGACGGCAATTTCTTCTATAGCCGCAGACGTATCTTTGACTTCCTGCGGCGTTTTGATAATCTTCTTCTTGGTGACCATCAATATTCCTGTTTACACGCTAATTTTAAGAACATCATTAAAAGCAACGTTATGTCTGTGACGTGATTATGCGCGACATGCTTTATGATGTGCCTGATGCGCGTTACAGATGCATAAGATATGGGAATGGTAGTAAGCCGGGTGTGGGTTGTCAAGCACCAACTAAGGGTTTTCCCGTGTTTTTCGCTATTTGTCTGATAAAGACGATCAAACCGGGCAGGTTACGTCGCTCTTCAGTAACCATAGCGATAGACACCAACCAGAACGCCTTGATCGCTGTATAGTTCCGCAGTGTCTTTAACCGTGGACCAGACCGGCGTCGCGCTGCTGAAGCTGAATGATCCGCAACCGCTCGACGTCGCCGGCGGAGAACTGCCATATACCCGGCATGTCTCGCCAGGCATCAGCACCAGCCCTTGTGTAAAGTAGAACTTCCGGCCGGAAGACAGCGCCCGGATCGTCCAGTTCCCGATACTGACCGGATTACTGCCGCGGTTCTGTATTTCCACATACTGATCGGCTTCGCCCAGTGTTGGTGTGCCGTTAAACATCACGGTGCTGATGACGATAGAACTGCTGATCAGAACGCTGGTGCCGGCAGATGGCGTCGGTGTCGCACTCGGTGTGACTGTAGGCGAACTGGTCACTTCAGCCTGGTGTGTCGCTGTGGGAGTCACGGGCGATGATGTTGGCGTAGCAATCGGGGAAACCAGTGCTCCGTTCGTCGGCGCAGCGGTAAATGTCGGTGGCAACGTCGCTGTGGCCTGTGCGTTGGGAGCGGATGTCGAGCGCGGAACTGATGTGGCAACAGGGGTTTCCACCTGCACCGTCACTGGCACAACATGGGTCGCCGTCGGCTGCAATGGAGAGTTCATCGGGCTGAGCGGTTTTGCGACACCTGTCCCAGTGATGCGTATGGCGGGTTTCACTTCGTCTGCCTGCGTGGCGCTTATTGCCGGCGCAGCTGTGAACGCCGGGTAGGCGCTCACGTCTGTGCCGGTCAATATAACTGCGCCGGCAACCGTACTCGCCGTGCCGGTCAATTCTCCAGCAGGCTGATTGGCATTGGCTATCATCCGGCGGGTCTGCGCCATGCCGGGCGCCAGCATCAGCGCCGCCAGACAGGCACACAGAATCGGTATCAACGCCAGCGCACCCACCAGGATACCCCATACGACGGTCAGCGATGTGCGTCTGGGATCACGAGGCTTCCCAAACAGCGCCGCCGGCGTCTCATCTGATTGGGTATCTACGGAGCCGACGCGGTCAAACGCTTCACGGCGGGTCAGCCAGACACCGATCAATGAATTCGCGAGGGCGGGATACTGTGGCCCGATATAGGTATATCGACAGCGGCGCGTTACCTGATCGAATTCGAACGCGCTCCCGCAGGCGCTGCAACTGCAGGCATTACCGCCCCATTCCAGCGCCCGTTGCCCGCACACCGGGCAGGTATTGGCCGGGACAGAACTCAGGTCCAAGTTTACAGCCCCATCGTCATGCGAATGCCGCGCGTGCGGCGGTCAATCTCCCAGGGATAGACGACATAGGCATCGGTGACAGCGGCAAAATAAGTCGGCTTATAATTGGGAAACAGCGACTTGCCCGGCTTGTAATGCAGGACAGCGGTTTCGGGGCGCGCGCCGAGGGCCTCCAGGCGGCCGCGCACTGTCATGATATGGCGGCCGTGTGTCCACACATCATCCACGACAAGGATTCGCCGGCCGCGCGCCACCTCATCATCCGGGAATTGCAGGAATGTGGGCCATGCCAGCAGGCGCGGAGCCGTTTCTGACGGAAACTCGACAGCCGCGGTCAGAATGTGCTTGATATTCAGGGCCTCGGCGATCAGACCGCCAGGGATGATGCCGCCGCGCGTAATCATGATCAGGGAGTCGAAAACAGGGGTCATCCGCGGTACCAACTGATCGATCAATGCATCGACATCGGCCCATGTCAGTACTTCCTGCTTTGGTGATTCCTCTCGTCGCATCGTTATTTCCTTGCCCGGGCATATATCTGCTGCGGCACGGCCGGCACACATGGCCCGACCTGTCGGTTATTGAACTATTATTCAGTCACATTGCCTTTTCCGGCAGGATGGTATAACCTTGTAACTACTTACGCGGGAGCAACCTATGCGCCATCAACTGAAGATCGCGTCCTTATTCACTGCAATCATACTGAGCCTGACCGCCTGCGCGCAAAGCGCCAGCGTGGGCATACCGACACAGAACCCCGTCGCTGCCGTGGTTCAAACGCCTCAGGCTGCCGCGCCTGTCGCGACACTCACGGCAAGCGCTGTTCCCGCAACGGCAGTTCCCGCGACACCGCTGCCCGTCCAGCCAGAACCAACCGCCACGGCAGCACCGCCGACTGCAACGCTGGCTCCTCAACCGACCGCGGCACCTGACAACAACGCCTCGGATGGCAGCGCAGCCTGCGGGCAACTGATCACTTATATTGTAAAACCCGGGGACAACCTGTTCCGCATCGCCTTGCGTTACAGGACCACAGCGCTCGCCATCGCACGCCGCAACGGAATTCCGAACGTGCGTGTTGTGCGCACCGGGCAAAGACTCCGCATTCTTACCTGCGGTTAGGCGATGCCCGCTGGCTCCCGCACGTTCACGACGTTTTCACCGCCATATTCAGCGGCACCATCTCCAGCCAGGTGTTGCCCGGCTTGAATGGAATGACCTGGCCGCTGCTGTCAACGAAGCGCAGCCCCAGCGCATTGCCCGTGCGCTGCCACCGGCCTTCATAAACTTCGCCATCGCGGAAAACCTGCGCCGGGCCGTCGCCCCAGAGCTGTATCTGTATGCCATGCGCGCCGCTCACGTCTTCGACGATCAAAGTCGTAACGTGGTTCACATACAGAACGACGACATTTGTCGACGTGATCTGCTTGCCAGTCACCGTATCGCGATGCGGCACCTTACTGATGGAACGCGCCCAGGCGGATTGCTTCGCATCATAAGTCCAGTTCACTGTGCCCGATGTGTACGGAATATCGACCGAACTGACAATCTTTCCGCCAACAGGTGCAGCGGTCGAAAACGACCATGAAGAGAACTGTGTCGGTGTGTTCATACCGCGCGCATCCAGTTCCTGCAGGGCGTTATGGGTGTTGGCAAACAGGTTGTTCGGCGGGTACGACCCGTTAGTCCGGTACATGGGCAGCTTACAGCCTGCCGCCTGCCGACATTCG
>JAKALH010000077.1 GCA_021813225.1 Chloroflexota bacterium | reverse complement strand
GGCATGGAAAACTGCCCGATTGCCGGCTTTAGCATTCGCGGCTGGCGCTTTGTTGGCCGGCTCTGCGTTGATCTACTGGCTATTGCGGCATTCTGACCTGTACTATCTGCGCGCGGGGCAGGTATCTATTCTCAGCGCATCCGTCAACCATGGCGATCTGATTGGAACATTCATCGATAACATCGCCAAAGCCGCCGGCATGTTTGCATTTCAGGGAGACAGAATCTGGCGACATAACCTGTCACTGCGACCAGTATTCGACGGTGGCGTCGCGATAGGATTTTTACTCGGTATTCCAGTGCTGATAGGGCGGGTATTCCGGGGCAGGGCAACAGCAGCACACCCATCCAGTCGGTCTTCACCGGCATATGCTTATTCAATCCGGCCGGCATCGCTTTTTGCGTTGTTGTGGTTGGCGGTGTTTCTGATACCGACGATCCTGGCGGAGGATGCACCTCATTTTCTGCGCGCTGTTGGTGCGTTGCCTGCGGCGTGTCTGGTGGCGGCTATTGGTATGGAGTGGGCGCTTGCCTGGATATCACGGCGCGGTGTGCTCAGCCTGTATTTAGGCCGCTTCAGTCGGCTGGTCAGCCCGCCAGCACTGATTGCGGCCCTGTTGATAGCGCTGGCAGCATTCAGCACCTACACCGCCTATTTCGACGATTATGTGCATAATCCAGTGACGGCATATTGGCTTGAGGATAACAACGTTGTACTGGCTGAGACCGTCAACGCATACACCTCGTCACATTCTGCGCAGTCGTTGTGGATACAGGATCGCCTGGTTAATGACAATCCGGCTCTGTGGTTTTTGTCCCCGGCTGTGGATGACGGAAGCGTGACGATTGCCGGTAACGGGCGCGATTTCCCCGCCGCTACAGATGTGATGCTGTTGGTCGACCCGAACCATGACTGGACGGCACTGCGCAACAGGCTGCCTGCCGGGAGTACACTGGCCGTCAGCGCAGGTCCGCTGGCTCAGGCGGATAAGGAGCTGAAACCCAGACGCGCCTTTATCGCCGTCAGCGCCAGCAGGACTGCGAAACACGAAAGCCTGGCCCCACAGTTCGGACCGTCTATCCAACTGGTGCACGTCGCTCTGCAGGATGCGACCGGCCGGCGAGTCGCCGGCAGCCAGTACCCGCTGGTCGAAAGCTTGCGCAGCAACGGCACGGCGCTGTTCGGCGGCGTCTATACAGTGACGCTAAGCTGGACAACCACACAGCCCATCAAGCAGGACCTGGCAGTGTTCGTGCACTGGTGGCGGGGCGGCAACATGATCGCCCAGCATGACGGCAGCCCTGCCCTGGGCTACTTGCCCATGCCGACCTGGCGCCCTGGCGACGTGATCCTCGACCAGCATGTGTTGTCAATTCCAGGTGGCATACAGCCGGGAGATGAAGTGAGAGTCGGGATTTATTTCCGCGGCGATAACACGCGGCTCCCGATTGCCGGTGCGGGCCTGCCCGCCGATGATAATTCTGTGCTGATATTCAAGTACCCGGCTGCTCAACCATAGCGCGGCGCATAAGTCAAACAGGAATTGCGTATACTGCTGGTAGAACCGAAGATCATGGACAAGACAAAGAAACCGGCCACATGCTGTGTTGAAAGGCGGACAGGCCGGCCAGCAGTGGCAGTAAATACAGCGGTAGCTGTTGCCTTGCTGACATTATTGCTGTTGCAGATGCTTCTACCGACGGGTACGGCTGCGCAGAGCAACAACAACCTTTTTACTGAAGGATTTGAAGGCAAGTTCACCGCCGATCCGTACTGCACGACTGGCATATGCAATGTGCCGGAAGGATGGGGCGTCTGGTTCATACCCCGACGCGACACAGACCAGCCCGGAATCAACTTCCAACCGCAGTATACCCAGATCAACACCCCCAATCGCGTCAAGAGCGGTTCAGCCGCGCAACGGGTCGCCACCGAGAATGCCACTTTCACAGGCGGTATCTTCCGTATTGTGAATAACGTGAAAATTGGCGCAAAATTGAAGCTCACCGCATGGGGCCAATCGTGGTCGACCAATGACGAAAGTCCTATCTCGGCGCGGCCTTCAATGGATATCAAATTGAAAATCGGCATCGATCCTATGGGCGGCAGCAACGGGCAGGCAAGCCCGTTGAATGGTCAGGTCGTCTGGTCAGCCGAGCATGATGCCAAGGATGTCTATACACAGTTCAGCGTTGAAACGGTAGCCAAATCGCAAACCGTCATCGTGTATCTTTACGCGACCATGAAGGACCCGGTGAGACACAACGAGGTGTATTGGGACAATGTCTCCCTGGACTATACGGCACCGCCGCCCACACCGACGCTGACACCAGCCGCCGCAGCTGCCAACACAACGCCTACAACAACTCCGACGCCAACGCCGCTCCCGCCGACGGTTCAACCCCCCAATGGTGTGACCTACACGGTCAAGGCGGGCGATACCCTGTACGACATTGCCGTGAAATTCAACAAATCCGTCGAGGGCATCAAGCGCATGAACAGCTTGAGCAGCGACATGTTATCGATCGGTCAGGTGTTGATCATCGAACCGGCGCCCATCGCCACGCCAGCGGTCACCATTCAGCCGACCGCCGTACTCAGTGCGACCGCGACGCCGGGCACCGGTGCCTTGTGTGTTCAGGCCTATTTCGACAATAACGGGAACGGCCAGCGCGACGCCAGTGAAGGTCTTGTGCCAAACGTGTTAATCAATGTTACCGCCAAAGGGGCCGCCATCGCGAGCTACACAACCGACGGTAAAAGCGAGCCGTATTGCATACGCAATGTCGCTGCAGGTGCTTACACCGTCGCGGCGACAACTTCATCGGCATATGTCGCGACGACACCCCTGAATGACACAGTCAGTGTCCCCGGCGGAGCGGCTGCGGAGTTTGCCGTCGGCCTGCGGCGCGCCAGCGACGGCAATCAGGTTGTCGGGGCTACCGGAACACCGCCGGCCACGCAATCGACATCCAATTCGCCCAGCGTGCTGGCGATTATCGCCACAATAGGCGGTGCGCTGTTGATTCTGGTTACCATCGGGTTTGGCGTTCTATTCTTCATGCAGAACTGGAAGATGTGAAACCGCCATGCGGCGGCTGCCTGGCCGCATTCCTGAATCGCCATGATTCCCAGCGACCATAGGGCGCCATCAGCAGGGGTGTTATCGCATAAACCGCCATATCATCATTACATCGCTCCTGCCCTCGTTTTACTGGTTTGTGCTCTGGCGTCTGCGCCTGTATGGCTGGGGCCAGGCATCATCCAGACCCACGCGGGAGGCGACAGCCCTTTTCTGTTGCAGCGCACCTTCGAACTTGCCGCAGCACTACGGGCGGGCGTTTTCCCGGTGCGCTGGATGCCCGACGCGGCATTTGGTCTGGGTTATCCCTTCTTCAACTTCTATGCCGCCCTGCCGTATTATCTGGCCGCTTTTCTGAATCTCACCGGCTTTGACCTGCTGACGGCGATCAAGCTGACCCAGACGGCCGGGATGTTTGCTGCTGCCGGCAGCATGTGGCTGTACGCGCGCAGGCATCTGCCTCGTAACGGCACACTTCTTGCGACAGTTGCCTATACACTGACCCCCTATCACCTGGTCAATCTCTATGTGCGCGGCGACTCGCTGCAGGAGTTTTTCGCTTTCGCCTGGTATCCATTGATTCTGTGGGCCATCGACGACATAGCCGGTGTCGAATCGACCGTTCGCAATACCGGGAACATGGCGGGTAGAAGCCTGGGCGCTGCTCTGGCGCTGGCAGGCGGGCTGGCCGGACTGGTGCTGACGCACAATGTGTCCGCGTTGATTTTCGCGCCTTTCATCGTCTTGTATGCCTCGGCTCGTCTGTGGCGTCACCTCCGGGTGCAGGGATCTCGCAGCGCGCTGGCGGCTTGCGCCTGGCTGACCGGCGCCGCCATACTCGCAGCCATCATCAGCGCATGGTTCTGGGCGCCGGCACTGGGAGAAGCGGGCGCGGTACAACTGAATAATCAAACCACCGGATATTTTGATTTCCACAACCACTTTCGCAGTCTGAACCTGATACAACTGAGTGCGGTCTTTAATTACAGTGTTGACAACTCGCTGGGCGCTTTTGCAATGGCCCTGCCGCAGGCTGTGCTGGTTGGCCTGGGTGTGCTGGCATGGTTGCGGTATGACAGCAAACGCCCCGCCACGTTGCTGCTATTTGCGCTATTTGTGCTGGCAACCTTGATGATTACCCCGCTGTCGCAACCGGTCTGGGATGCCACAGCGATTCTGCCGCTGGCACAATTCCCCTGGCGGTTCCTGTCGGTACAGGCCGTTTTTGCAGCCATGCTTATCGGCAATATCGCGCGTTGGCCGGTGCTGGCATCGTCGGACAATCAGGGCAGCACAGCAAAGCCACGAACCGTTGCAGCAGCGTGGACATCATTGGCAGTGATACTCATGGCGTTACTGCTGGCACTGCCGGGAATACCCGATGAGCGCCTGGATATCCGCTCCGAAGATGTCACGCCGGCGACACTGCAACTGTATGAGTGGTTCAGCGGCAATATCGGTACAACCATTCGGGCGGAGTACCTGCCGCGCACCGTCCAGCCTCGCCCGGCGGTTGGGCCTGACCTGCTGCGGCAACCTCGCCGCGCGCTGCCAGTGACGGGAGATGTGGCTGCTTCGGAACTGCTCGAGAAGTCACCGGCGAGCCAGTTGTGGCGCATTACGGTCAACAGCGATGAAGCGACCATGACTTTGCCGTTGCTGTACTGGCCTGGCTGGCATGCGGGTGCGAGGCCGATGTCGTCCGTGGGGACAGCAGGCTCGTATACATCCGTTGCGGTGTCGGCATATCAAGGCTCCGGCTGGACGATGCTCAGTCTGCCGAAAGGCGAGTATGAGGTGTTGCTGCGCTATACCGGAACAGACCTTGAGCGCGCCGCCAACGCCGTATCGCTGGCGGGATTCATCGCACTCGTCGGATTAACCGGCACCTATATCGTGCTGTCACGTCATGGCGAGGCGAGCCGGCAGCGATGTGTGCTGTACGGCGCTGTAAGCATCGTATTTCTGATACTGGCAGGGCAGGGTTACCGGCTGGTGTATCGTCCGCGGCCAGCGTCGTTGCTGACCATCGACTACGGAAACAGGCAGTTTGTGCACCGTTCCCCGGTCACGTACACTTCCAGTACCGGCCGGTCATACATCCTGACGGGTGCTCACATCACACCGGCGCAAGTACGCGCCGGTGAAGTGTTCACGCTGTCTACGACATGGCTTGATGATCGTACTCCCGCCGAGGTCGGCATCGACCAGGAACTGCCCTCCGGCGGATACTTCGCCTATCTGTTCCGATTTGCGCATAGCCTGACATTCGGTCCTCCGGCACTGAGCCGGCACGTTGCCATTACAGATGCTCTTCCCGGCCCGCTGTTGCTCAAGCTGGTTGTGCGCGACGCGGCCGGCAATATCTATACGGCGACGAACCGGAGCGGGGCTGCGCTGGAGCGCCCGTTCCTGGCGGGCCTGTCGGTCGATGCGCCAGCCGGTTCGGCGGATGTCAATCAACCGGAGCCGATCAGAACTTTCCCGAACGGTATCGTGCTGCGTTCACTGGATTGGTACCAGCCCACCGATCACGATTTGTGCTTCAGACCAGCCTGGCAAGGCACGCGGGATATCGCCTCGGCCCTGCAGGTGTCGTTTCTGATGCGCGGCGCCGATGGGCGCGAGATTGCGCGCGCTGACGCTCAGCCGCAGGCTGGTTTGGAGCCGTCCTGGTCATGGTCGCGCGATGCAGTGGTGCGCGATGGCATATGCGTTAAAACAAAAGGTCTGCTCAACCCGGGCGAGCCATACACGCTGCTGGTGCGCTGGTATCGTGTTTCCGATCAACGACCGGACGGGGAAGTGATCCTGGTTGGTAATCGCGCGCAGGACACCGTCAACGCGCCTAATCTCCCTCATGCCATCATCGTCGACCATACCTACGCGCCGCCTCAGGCGCAACATGCGGCAGATGCGCTATTTGGCGGCAATATCCGTCTGCTGGGATATGACCTTATCAGCACCACGCAAAACCTGCGCCTGACGCTGTACTGGTTGGCGGTGACGACCCCGTCAATCGACTACAAGTTATTCGTCCACCTCGCTCCCGCGTCGAGCGCTGAACCTGTGCTGCAGTCAGACCGCTACACTCTGGACGGGATGTATCCAACGGGAATGTGGCTGCCCGGCGAGATCGTATCTGACACCGTCCGGCTTGATCTTGCGGGCGTCCCGCCTGGGCGTTATCAACTGGCAGTCGGCTGGTACGATCCACAAACCCTTGCCCGGCTGCCGGGTGTCGTTGCCGGTAAGGTCATACCGGACGGCAGGCTGGTCCTCACGGAAGTTGAGCATTGAGCATGGGCGATCACAGACCGGTTTGCAGTGTGTCTCACGGCCTGAGCCGCCTGTTGACGGCGGTGTTGCCGGTATGCATGCTGCTGGCGCTTGCTGCATGCGCTGTCCCGCGACCGACGATCAAAATCGCCCTGGTGGCGCCGTTCGAAGGGGTATATCGCGAAGTGGGCTACGATGCTTTCCCGGCCATGCGCCTGGCGCTGCGGGAGCAGATCGCCGCCGGCGGAATTGGCGCCTATCAGGTGGATTTTGTCGCCTACAACGACAATGCAGACGCCGCCTACGCGGAACAAGTGGCACACAATGTGACGATTGACCCCGCCGTTGTCGCCGTAATCGGCCATTTTCGCGCCGACACCACACTCGCCGCACTGCACGTGTACACTGAGTCGCAGATGGCCATCCTTGCCCCGGATGTCGCTGCCGACCGGCTCCCGGCTGACCCGCTGGTGTTTCGCATGGGGCCGCCGATGGGCGCGATGAATCAGGCGCTGGGGCGTTGCCCGGGCGGTGCTCGCCCGATCGTGTCGGTGTGGACACAACCATACGTTGGGAGCATCGACTCAGGTCTGCTGGCGCGCCTGACAGATTTTCAATCTCCCGCTGCGGCGCATCTGCTGAGTGCATCCGCCGCCGGGCTGTGCTTCGCGACTGCGACGCCGGCCCTTGCCGACCTGCCGTCAGCCGAGCCGGCATTATCCGGCTTTGCCGCCATATCGGGAGGTGCAGCGCCGCAACCGCGCTCCATTGCGGCGTACGATGCGACCGAGGTGCTTCTCCAGGCGATCCGCGCCGATATCGCTGCGCATGGCAGACCGTCACGTGCCGGTGTGGCGGATGCGCTTCGCCATATTCGTTATCAGGGTCTGCTTGGGACGGTTGTGTTTGACGGCAACAATGAGTGGGCCGATGCGCCCGTGTGGGTGTATCGTTTTGACCGTGCGGGCCATATCGAACTGGTGCCATGAATGGCCGCTCATGAATTCATCATCTGGCGGTCTTACAATCGCACCGTCTCTTTTGATAGTGTCTGAAAAGATAAGATGGGCATCACTGGATGAGCTTGAATGCAACCGCGGCCCGGCCGCGCGCCAGGTTTGATTTCGACCGGCGCCTGCTGCGCTACGTAAAACCTTACCGTGTGCAGGTCGCCATTGCGGCGGTCCTGTTTATCGTCAGTTCCAGCCTTTTTCTGCTCTTCCCGCTGGTCAGCGGGCAGTTGGTGAATTCGGTGACCGGCGCTCCGGGCACCCTCAGCCCGGCGCATATCATCGGCATTTTGATTGGCTTGTTCGTGTTGCGCGCCGTTGCGGATATCTTCAGCCAGTACCTGGTCACATACGCTGGCGAAGCTGTGACGCTGAACATTCGGATGGACGTGTACCGGCACATCCAATCGCTCGGTTTGAGCTTCTTCGCAACACGGCGTACGGGTGAGTTGATTTCACGCCTGGCTTCCGATATCTCCGTCGTGCGGGTCGCCATTGTGAACAATCTGGCGAGCCTGCTGAGCAATGTGCTGACACTGGTTGGCGCCGTCGTTCTGATTGTTGCGACGAACTGGCGATTGACCCTCGTCGTGCTGATCGTATTTCCCATCGCGACGCTTATCGCCCGTTTCTACAGCCGCTCGTTGAGGCCGTTGTCCACACAGGTGCAGGATCATCTGGCGGAGACGAACGCCATCGCCGAAGAAGCCATCGGCGGTGTTCGCGTGGTGAAGTCCTTCGGGCGGGAGGATTTCGAGGTCGACCGTTATCAACATGCTGCAAAAGGCTTTTTCACGACATCGCTGCGACTGGCGCGCCTGCGTGCGACGTTCGGACCGCTTATCGGCCTGATGTTCTTTTTTGCGCTGGTCGGCATCCTGTGGTTCGGCTCGCAGGAAGTGATGGCCGGGCGGCTGCAGGCGGGCGATCTGGTCTCGTTCCTGCTGTATGGCGGCTTGGTGGCGACAGGAGTCAGCACCCTGGTATCGGTCTTCACCCAGTTCCAGGAAGCGATCGGCGCAACACGGCGCATCTTCGACATACTGGATACCGAGAGCAACGTCGTCGATGCCACCAATGCGCGTGATATCGGCATCGCGCAGGGCGGCATCACGTTTGATAATGTCTCATTTGCCTATGAAAACAAGATCGATGTCGTCCGCGATATCTGCCTGCAGATCGCGCCGGGGGAAATCCTTGCGCTGGTCGGCCCGAGCGGCGCCGGCAAGTCCACGCTGTTTAACCTGATACCGCGTTTCTACGATCCCAGCGCAGGCACTGTGAAGCTGGATGGCGCGGACCTGCGCGGTATTACCCTTAAAAGCCTGCGAGACAATATCGCCATCGTGCCGCAGGATACGCTGTTGTTCAGCGGCAGTGTGCGCGAGAACATCCTGTACGGCAGGCTGGATGCCAGCGAAGCTGAGATGTTTGCAGCCGCCACAGCAGCCAACGCACATCAATTTGTCAGCGAGCTGCCGCAAGGATATGACACGCTGGTCGGTGAGCGCGGCGTCAAACTGAGCGGCGGTCAACGCCAGCGCATCGCGATTGCGCGGGCGGTGCTGAAAGACCCGCGTATCCTGCTGCTGGATGAGGCCACATCCTCGCTGGACAGCGAAAGCGAGGGACTGGTGCAGGAGGCGCTGGGAAGGCTGATGCGCGGTCGCACGACGATCATCATCGCGCACCGGTTAAGCACCGTGCAGGTGGCAGACCGCATCGCCGTCCTTGATAAAGGCAGCCTGGTGGAGCTGGGCACTCACACTGAACTTATCGCGCGCGAGGGCCTGTATCGCCGGCTTTACACCTTACAGTTCCAGATGCCTGACGAGGTGTCGCCGTATGAGGAGAGCGCTGCCGGTGAGAGCGAGCTTCCACCCAGGAGACGGCGGCGCGGATTCAGCCCGCTTTCTTTGCTTAGAGGGTCGTAGACTGGTCGTGTGCTGCTGGTAGATGCGCCTGCGAGCACATGCATGTTCATGAAAGCAGGTTCTATCTCATATCGTTGCGCGCTGCTCCTGCAGGTGCAGCGCGCAACACGTAAACGTATATTCGCACCTAGATTTTCTTGCCGCGCAGGCGCAGGCTGTTGCTCACGACAAATATCACCTTATACGGAATGCCATCGCGCCTGCCGTTCACTAGAGCGGTTCAACGTGGTGGCATTATTACACAACAAACCATTCATATCAACCGAAATTCTTTTGCCTTAAGTCCCTCTTGAGTTCGATAATGTATGGTTAACGAGTCGTGCAGGTGC